>CAZFWL010000122.1:0-964 GCA_964522775.1 uncultured Halomicronema sp. | reverse complement strand
CATGTAACCAGAGCGGGTGATTAATCTTCTGGTAAAACCCACTTCGGCGGCTGAGATGCCCGTTCCATCATCTTGCGTCGCACCGCTTCATCCGCCATGGTGAGCATTTTGTCCAGGGAAGTTTCTTCAATAAATTTAGAAGCTTGTTTTTTGTATTCCAGATTGGGGCACTTGTCTCCTAGAATGCAGCCATTTTTACAGGCTTCCGCGCAATCGATGCTTTCCATTTCACTTCTCCAAACTGATTTATCGTCTTAAGTGATATTGAATTGGCGCTGGCTCTGTGCCTTTGCCAAGCCCCAACCACAAATTTTAAAGGATTGCTGGTGAGCCTGCTGACTGAGAGCGAGTGGATTTGTCCACTAGAACTAAAGGGGCTTTGAATGATAACCCCGGCTGGTGAGTGTTGTCTCGGCAAGGCGGTAATAGGATAGAGAGGCACCCCTCTGAATCTTGCTATGTCTTTTACTCTTGCTGAGACGACTCCTGATGCAACTGTGCAGCCGTTGCTTGGCCAATCGCTAGATGAGCTGACCGATTGGGTGCGATCGCAGGGACAACCGGCCTACCGTGGTAAGCAGTTGCATCAATGGATTTATGGGAAATATGCGCGTAGCCTAACCGATATTACGGTGTTTTCGAAAGCGTGGCGGGCTGAGGTCGCTGATGTGGCAGTGGGGCGATCGCAGCTGCATTTTCGGTCTGTTGCGCCGGATGGCACGATCAAATACCTGCTTAAACTGACGGACGGCAGCATTATCGAAACGGTGGGCATTCCGACAGAAAAGCGACTAACGGTGTGTGTGTCATCGCAGGTAGGCTGTCCGATGGCCTGTGACTTTTGCGCGACGGGTAAGGGCGGCTTTTTACGCAATCTCGAAACCCACGAAATTGTGGATCAGGTGCTGACGGTGCAGGAAGACTTTGGCGAACGGGTCAGCAACATTGTGTTTATGGGCATGGG
>CAZFWL010000121.1:0-7559 GCA_964522775.1 uncultured Halomicronema sp. | reverse complement strand
CTTGGTTGCTCGATCACGTTAAGCAGTACACCGATCCGCCTCTATATCTTGAAAAGACGTTGGCTGGAACGGTAGATACCTGGGTGCTGTGGAATATGACGGGCGGAAAAGTCCACGCCACGGATCACAGCAATGCCAGCCGCACCATGCTGCTCAATCTGCAGGGACATGATTGGGATCCGAACCTTTTGGAAATGTTTGGCATTCCCCGCAGCATCATGCCCGAGGTCAAGCCCAGTATCGGATTGTTTGGCTACACTGACCCTGACTTTCTGGGGGCAGAAATCCCCATCATGTCCGTCTTTGGGGATCAACAAGCCGCCCTATTTGGTCATGGTTGCGACAGTCCTGGCGCGTTGAAATGTACCTACGGCACAGGGGCCTTTTTGGTGGCGCACACGGGTGATGAAATCGTTCGCACGAACCATGAATTGCTCTCGACCGTAGCTTGGTCAGTGGCTAGTGATGGCAAGCCCCAAGTTGGGTATGCCGTCGAGGGAGCCATGTTTACCGCTGGAGCCTGTATTCAGTGGCTGCGGGATGGCATTCGGGTGATTAGCCACGCGGCTGACACCGAACCGTTGGCCAAGCGCATTGGTACCAATGGCGGGGTGTATTTTGTTCCTGCCTTGAGTGGCTTGGGGGCTCCCCATTGGGATATGAACGCGCGAGGTTCCTTTATGGGAATTACGGGTGGTGTCCGTCGCGAACACCTGATTCGGGCGGTGTTAGAGGCGATCGCTTACGAAGTCAAAGAGGTAGTGGATGCTGTCAACGCTGGGGCCCCCACCCCGATCAAAGAACTCAAAGTGGATGGCGGCGCTTGCCAGAATGATTTCCTAATGCAGTTCCAAGCTGATGTGCTGGGCATTCCCATCGAACGTCCGGCCATTCTTGACACGACTGCCCAGGGAGCTGCCTTTGCTGCCGGTCTCGCGAGCGGTTATTGGAAGGACTACCGAGCTTTGGTCGCCGCTCGTGGCATTGAGCGGGTGTTTGAGCCTGATGATAAAGCCTCGGAAGCCCAGGAAAACTACACGATGTGGAAAAAAGCCGTTGAGCGCTCGAAGAACTGGTGCGAATAAAGCGCCCAGCTCTTTTCTCCTGCTGATCGGGTTCTAGCCATCGGCACTCCTGACTCATCAGGTCCATTTGATGTGAGTATCAACGCGATCGCTGAGAGCCTATGCCCTTGTCGGTCGCGTTGACTGTCTCTATGCTGCTTATCCTCAAACCGTTGCTTGGCAGGTCATTCAAGTGGTCTGCCAGGCTTAATATTCCACCGAATTTTGTGAATATATCGAGAAGTTTCAACGTAACGGCATCGTTCTACGTATATTTGCCGTCAGAGTGACCGAGATCACTAAAGTAAACTGATACGAGAACGACTTGGTCTGATTAGATCGATAAGATTGGCATGCTCAGGCTGTTCTGATCCTTCGCTACACATGGTGGCTATGGGCACCTCACCCCAATCGACTCCCGCAACGATACGAGTGCTCGCTGACGCCATCACAGCTGGACAAGATGGTTTCTTAGATGCTTTTCCCATTGGCATTGTGATGCACAACGCCGCCGGAGCGATCGACTACTTAAACGACTCAGCCAAGGCTCTTTTAAAACTCAACGATGGCCGCCATCAGCACGTGGCAATCGCCAACTTCGTCAGCGATTGTGGCTTTTATCAGTTAAATACTCAACAGCCTTATGTGACTCAACGGTTGCCAGTCATGCAGGCGTTGCAGGGCAAGATTGCGACAGTCACCGACCTGACTATCATGAGTGGCGATCACCATTTGGTATTGCAGTCTCAGGCTTATCCCTTGCGCGGTCAAGATGGCGGTATTATCGGCGCGGTTGCCGTGTACCAAGACATCACAGCGCAGTTACACTGTGCGGCGACTTTGACCGATAGCAATAGTGGCTCTAGAGAGCGTAACCAGCCGCCAGCCATGGCTTTAGAGCAAGAGATTCTTATCCGACAGTGGCGTCAGAAGGAGCTGCCCGATCATCAACAATGGCAGCGATTGGCGGCAGCCGTGCCAGGGGCCATGTATTCGTTACGAGTTGGTCCGGATCGGTCAATGACTTGTGAATATCTGAGTCAGCAGGCAGAAGCCATTTTTACCGCGAGTCTGACCGCGATTTGCCAAGATCCCGCCCGCTATCTGTTCCGTCAAATGGATGTTCGCGATCGTCGCGCGTTCATCCGACGAGCTGCTCAATGTGCCAAGCAACAAACAGTATTTACTCATACATGGCAATCTGTCACCCCTGCTGGCCATGTCCGTTGGCTTGAGACTCGGGCACAAGTCGAACAACGCCCAGATGGCTCAGTCTGTTGGCATGGAATGCTTTGGGCGAGCCGCGATCATGAGTCTACTGGTCACGACCGGCCTGAGCAAGCGGCCCAGGTGACGGCAGTCCTGCAAGCCATTCCCGATCTAATTGTTCGGGTTGATCGTCATGGCTACTATCTCAACCACGTTCGCACCAACCCTACAGTTGATGTTGTTCCCCACGACTTCGATATTCGTGGACATCGCATTGCTGAATATCTGCCACCGTCCGTGGCTCAACAGCAGCTCCGTCTCATTCGCGAGGCCTTAGCGACAGGATTGATTCAGACGGCGGAGCAGGTCATCCCTATCCATGGCAAGCAACAGTACGAAGAAGTTCGCGTTGTGCCCTGCGGCAACGATGACGTACTGCTAATTGTGCGGGATATTAGCGATCGCAAGGCGGCGGAGCAGGCTCATCAACACCTTGCGACCCAGCATCGCCGCATCATTTCCGCCCTACCCGACCTGATGTTTCGCATTAGTCGTGATGGCTATTGGTTGGGCTATGTCCACACAAATGCGACGACTGATTACCTGGCCCCAGACTATGACCCCACCGGGCGTCACATTACCCAGCACATGCCAGCGGCGATCGCCCAGCAACAACTTCACTACATTGAACAAGCGATCGCTACGGGACAGGTACAGGTTTTTGAACAAGTACTACAGGTCAATGGCCAAACCCAGTTTGAGGAAGTTCGCATCGTTCCCCAAGGGACTGAAGAAGTGCTGTTTATCGTGCGCGATATTACTAATCGCAAAACCGCTGAATTAGCGCTGAAACAAAGTGAACAGGAAAAACAGGCAATTCTGTCGGCGATTCCAGATCTGATGCTGCGCTTGCATCGCGACGGCACTTATCTGGATTACTTCAGAACCGAGAATACGGCCGATTTGCTGGTCGAGGTCGATGATCTGGTGGGGCATAACATTTTTGAGTTTGCCCATAATGACTTTTATCGTGACCACATCAATAGTCAAATGCAAGCTGTACGCCAGGCATTGGATGACAAGCAAATGGTGGTCTACGAGCAAAAAATTCCCACTGCTTCGGGTTGGCAGCATGAGGCCGTCAGAATCATTCCCATTGCTGAGGACGAAGCCCTGCTGATCATTCAAAACATCAACGAACGGAAACAGGCAGAAATCGCTCTGCGGAAAAGCGAGGCGCAAAAGCAGGCAATTCTAAAATCGATTCCTGACTTGATGTTCCATATGCGGCAAGACGGAGTGATTTTGGATTATCTGGCAGGCCAGAACTTTGCCGACCTGCTGGAAACTGGGGAAAATCATGTGGGGCAAAATCTATGGGATTTTGCGACATCCGACATGATGTTGAATCACGTGCAACGTAAAATGCAGGCGACTCAGGAAGCCCTCGCGACTGGAAGCATGCAGATTTATGAGCAGGAAGCCTTAGTCGGGGAAGTCATGCAGCAAGAAGAGGTGCGGGTGGTACCAGTGGCTGAAGATGAAGTCCTGGTGATGATTCGCGATATTAGCGATCGCAAGCGCATCGAAGCGGAACTACGCACGGCAAATGAGCGTTTGGCGGAATTATCCTTCACCGATTCACTTACGACGCTGGCGAACCGTCGCCGCTTTGATGAGCATCTAGACCGGGAATGGCAGCGATCGCTGCGTCAACAAGAACCCATTTCGCTCATTCTGTTTGATCTCGATTACTTCAAACGCTTTAACGATACCTACGGTCATCAACTAGGCGACCAGTGTTTGTATGAGGTGGCCCAAGCTGCTTTAAATGTGGTGCATCGCTCCTCTGATTTGGTGGCCCGTTATGGCGGCGAAGAATTTGCTGTAGTGCTATCCGATACGCCACTGAAAGGAGCCTTCGCGATCGCCCGCCACATTTGTGACGCTATTCGCAAGCTCGAGATTCCTCATAGTGCCTCTGAAGCCGCGCCAGTCGTGACTGCCAGTCTGGGGGTAAGTTCCATCATTCCAACTGTCCAGCAAAAGCCTAATTTGTTGATTCGCCAGGCGGATCAAGCCTTGTATGCGGCCAAACAAGCCGGTCGTGACAACTGTCAATGCTTTATCAGCCGCTAAAGGTGCGGACCAGTTTGTGAGCTGGTCACTACTCCGTGCTGTGCTCACGTCACCGTCGATATGATCGGAACTTGTGGATATTGAGTCCCGCATTGGCGACTTGAATAGGGGAAGGAGTGAGACGATGCGAGCAATAACCGTGATCGCGACAGCATTGGCGTTGAGTACGCTGGCACTATCATCACCGGTGTCAGCCGAGCCAGGCAATGATGCCGTCATGGACAAAATCGGTTTCGACCTGGACCAGTTAGATGACTCTGGCCTGTATGGTCCGGCGGATGGCAAGCGATCGCTGAGTTATGAATTTTGCGTGCCGAATAATTTGGCTGCCATCGCGACTGTGCAGAATATCGATTCAACGCTGATGATTTATCCGCAGTCCCCAGGCCGGATCGGTTGCGAAGAGTCCGAAGTGTTGGCGATCGGCGAGACTCACCAGCCCAACTACCGTGACGTATTGATCAATCTGGCGAGCTTAGAAATGATTGATCGCATCGAACAATTTTGGGGCGAATAGGGAAGAAGCTGGCTGTCCATCATGCTCCAACCGTAGTTGCAATTACACCGGAAAAGCGCTGACAGCTTTTATGATCAGTGACTGTGTTAGTTGTAGATGTCTGTCTCAGGAGATGTAGCTTCAGCATGACGGCACAAAAAATCGGCACCGATCCACGCCAACTGTTATCCGCAGATGAGTTGAAGCAGCTAAATGAGCGATCGAACTGGCGCGGCTCGGTTCAGCTGTTTGCACACCTTACCGTGATGGGCCTAAGCGGTGCGGTCTGGGCCACACAGCGGGAAACTTGGGCGATCGCTCTCCCGGCGCTTGTAATTTACGGCTTCAGCCTGGCATCTATGTTTGCTGCAGTGCATGAATGTGTTCACCGCTCGGCATTTGCGAGCAATCGCGTCAATGACTGCGTGGGCTGGTGCGCCGGAGTGTTGTCTGGCTACAACAGCACTTTTTATCGGCGTTATCACAAGTGGCACCATCGCTATACCAAGGTGCCAGGCAAAGATCCAGAACTCGAAGATTTGATTCCCTCGACCTGGACGGAATATCTGTGGGTGATGAGTGGGATTCCCTGGTGGCTGGGCAAAGTGCAAGGTCACTGGCAGGTCGCCCGAGGTGATTTTGCCGGGATGCCCTACATTCCCGAAACCGCTTACCGCGAAGTGCAGCGGTCAACTTGGCTCCAACTTAGCGTTTATGGAGTCGCGATCGCCCTATCCCTATTTTTTCAACAACCTTGGTTTTTGCTCTACTGGGTGTTGCCGTTGGCGGTAGGGCAACCCATCTTGCGGTTTATCCTCATTGCCGAGCATACAGGTTGCCCCGATGGTGATGACCCGCTCACCAATACCCGCACCACGCTCACGCTTTGGCCTCTAAAACTGATGATGTGGAATATGCCTTTCCACGCAGAGCACCACTTATATCCGTCGATGCCGTTTCATCAATTACCCGCCGCCCATGAAACGTTGGCCTCTCACTTCAGCCATGTTGAACCGGGCTACCTCTACGTCAATCGCTCGGTCATTTCCAATTTGGGGCAGTCGGCGCCATGAGTTCTGAGGGCCAAACATTTGTCATCAAAGACTTTGCTCTACAGTGTGGGGTGACGCTGCCCGAGGCGCGGCTGGTTTACCAGACCTATGGCGAATTGCAGAGCGATCGCCGTAATGTGATTCTGTACCCGACGTCTTACGGGGCGCAGCACAGTGATATCGATTGGCTGATTGGACGAGATCGCATTCTCGACCCGACGCAGTATTGCATTATTATTCCGAATCAGTTGGGCAACGGTCTTTCTACCTCGCCTAGCAATGATGGCAACTGTGGCCTGGCGGAAGACGGATTTTGGTTTACCCATTACGACAACATTCGGGCGCAAGAACAAATGCTGCGCGAGGTCTTCGGCGTTGAAACGTTGGCGCTGGTTTACGGCTGGTCGATGGGGGCACAGCAAGCCTATTACTGGGGCAGCCATTACCCTGAACGGGTTAAACGCATTGCGGCCCTTTGCGGCACGGCTAAAACGACGGATCACAACAAAGTCTTTCTATGGAGTTTGCGATCGGCCCTGACGGCGGACCCCGTTTGGGATGGCCATCGCTTTACTGGCGTACCTGATCGCGGCTATCAAGCCTATGCCCGCATCTATGCCAGTTGGGCCGCATCTCAAGTCTATTATCGCGATCAGCCCTATCTCCAATTCGGCTATGACTCGTTGGAAGACTATCTGCTGCGCGGCTGGGAAGCCAACTATCGCAAACGTGATCCCCATAACTTGATTGCCATGATCGATACTTGGCTACGTTGCGATGTGGGCGATACACCCACGTTTCAGAGTGATTATGCCAAGGCATTGAGCCGCATTCAGGCGAAAACCTTGGTCATGCCTGCGACCACCGACCTATATTTCACCCCGGATGATTGTGAGGCCGAAGCGGCGATGATTTCGAATGCGACGTACAAGCCGATCCCCTCAATTTGGGGACATCGCGCGGGCAATCCTTACCAAAATGCGGCGGACGAGGCCTTTATCCGGCAAGCCGTAGCGGCGCTCTTGCAGTCTTAGAGCGAGAACCCGCTGACCTCACGGCAAGTTAAGGAAACTGGCGCGATCGCACTTCATCACAAAACTCTTTAGCCGCCTGAATCCCCTGACTACGGAGATCAACATAGCGTTTGGCAAAGGGCGGCTGCCAATCCGAAAGGCCCAGGACGTCTGCTGTCACCAGCACCTGGCCATCACAAAACTCTCCAGCGCCAATACCAATAGTCGTGATGCTGAGCGTTTCGGTAATTGTCTTGGCTAGCTTGCTCGGAATATGCTCCAGCACAATGGCAAAGGCACCCGCTTTTTCGATCGCGATTGCCTCTTGCAAAATGCGATCGGCCGCCTCCGGTGACTTGCCTTGCTTCTGAAAGCCCCCTACCTGGTTGACTGACTGCGGCGTTAACCCGACATGCCCCACCACTGGAATTCCCGCTTCGACTAAACGGTCGATAGTCTCTGCCATGCGCGTATAGCCCCCTTCCAGTTTGACGGCCTGGGCACCCGCCTCTTTTAGTAGACGGCCCGCTGAGCACATCGCGTCAACTGCGGTAGTTTGATAGCTCAGAAATGGTAAATCAACGAC
>CAZFWL010000120.1:0-7564 GCA_964522775.1 uncultured Halomicronema sp. | reverse complement strand
GGCGTGAGCGATCGCGTGGTCGGTCAACTGCTCACCGAACTCGACGGACTGCAAGACAGCACCGATATTTTGCTGGTCGGGGCCACCAATCGCCGCACCGCCCTCGACCCCGCGTTGCTGAGAGCCGGAAGATTAGATCTGCAAATTGAAGTAGATTTACCGACTGAGGAAAGTCGCCTTGCCATTTTGCAAGTTCACAATAGCGATCGCCCTCTGGAGGACATTGACTTAGCTGCGATCGCGGCCCAAACCGATGGCTGGAACGGCGCTGACTTGGCGCTCCTCAGCAACCAAGCGGCCCTCGAGTCGATTCGTGAATATCGGGCTTCCGGGGCCGATGATCCGACCCAAATCCACATTCAATCCCAGCACTTCGAGGCCGCACTCGCCGTCTTACAACGCCAGAAACAACACAAAGGCTAACCCGACAACGGTGAAAACGGTTTTGATTTGGTCTCTGGCAGCAGCAGCATGTAAACCATGGGCGGTGTCTTCGATCTTGAGACCAGCGGCTGACGTTAGCGCCAGCTTTAGACCAGGGATGCCTTAAAGCACTCCATTTTGACCTGATGCAACTGCGCAATCAAAAGATCGGTAAATCACTGCACCCTAAGCAGCTTAGTCGTCGTCTCTTAGGCGTTTTACTACGCAGCTAGCGTTGAGAGGCTCAGACGAAGATACGAGCGATCGCGCCATCGATAAATCGAAATAAGACTGTGTTAAAGGATGACCCCAGAGACTCTGGCAAGGTTGATCCGGCTTGCCTAAATGATTGAGCACCAGCGCTGCTGCAGCAAAATTTTGGCGTTCAGTGTAATCGTTAACCGTAATCACCGTGGTGAGGCCAGCTCCTTGTGCGGCGGTTAGGCCGTGTTCAGTGTCTTCAATGACCAGACAGTGCTGAGGTGCAAGCGCCATCTTATCTAAGACGTAATGGTAGATATCGGCAGCTGGTTTTTTGTGGGGCACAATATCGCCAGCGGCAATGACTTCAAACCAGCTCGGGGCATCGGGCGCTAACGCGGTTTCTAACAGCGCCAAAGCATTTTCCAGACGACTGGTGGTGGCGATCGCTAAGCGAACGTTTTGTCGCCGAGCCTGGTTAATTAAGCGTTTGATGCCTGGCCGCAGTGAGACCTGCCCGGCCTTTAGTAGCGCCGTATAGTAATGGGTTTTCGCGTGATGGATTTCGACAATGAGTTGATCTAAATCGCGATCGACCGGCAACGGTGGCGCATATTTTTTGATGAAAAAGTGAATGCGTTCTTTCCCCCCTGACACTTGCAATAACACGCCGTACAGACCTTCTGACCAATGCCAAGGTAAGCCAGCGGCTTTAAAGGCTTGATTAAACGCAACTCGATGGCCGTCGCGTTCTGTTTCTGCCAGGGTGCCATCCACATCAAAAATTAGCGCTTGCAAGCTCGTCATAAAAGGTGATTTGGTGAAACTCGTCATTGAAATGGACAATGTACTAGCTCGGATGGGTGGCTCCTTCAAACAAATCTGCCAAATCCGCAGCCGGTCGCCCCGCTACGTTTGTAGCGGTTGGCTAGGTGAATCTAGTTATATTTACAAACTGCCGGGGGCTCAGCGCAAGTGGTCTAGGCTTCTGTGATTGGGACCAATGGCGCTCATTGCTGTTGCTGTTCGCTCGAGTCCGTGACCAGTGTCGCTGTTGACGACCAGTGAGAGCATACTAGTGCCCTTAGTATTTCCTAATTAGATAAAGGTAATGAAGAACTGTCCCGAGTTCCGGCGAATGGTGGTGAGTTCGCGATGAGCTGCGGGGCAGATAGAAAGACATTCTAAAGAATCTGTTGATCGCTTCATCACCTCATCGATTGATTGGAACATTGCGCGATCGCGCCAGGTTTATCAAGGATTATTACCGCTTCATCAGTGCATGAATGGTGAAGTGAATCATAGAGATACCCTGAACGATATGGTGCTGGTTATGGTTTCAGCTGCCGCCCACAATGTTCTCATCAGCTTGTCCTGCTGTAATAACACTCCTCAGTTCGACGACAGCTAGCCATGTGGCCTCGCTTATTTGGGCCTGTCATCATCGCTTCATTCCAAGCATTCGTTCTTACCTGAGTGATGTCACTGGTAAAGCCCCGACCATAACGGGCGTTTTCTAAATTCCCTAGCCAGTGCTATTCATTGCGTAAAATGCCAGCTCAGTCAGCGGTTTCTCTGTTTGAATCTTTACTGTGATGCTTCCGCAATTGCCTATGCCTCTACAATCCAACCTGATTGATGAAATTGTCTTACTGATTGATGAGGCGAAGGATTTACCCACGCTGCTCCAGCAAATTGCAGCGAAGGTACAGCAGTTTTTGGCCGTCGATCGCATCAAGATTTACCAGTTTGCTGCCGATGGTAGTGGTGAAGTAGTGGCCGAAGCGATCGCTCAACAGCGTTTACCTTCTTTGCTGGGGTTACATTTTCCGGCGACAGATATTCCCCTCCACGCGAGACGGAGCCTGCGCCATTCGCCGCACGGGACGCTGATTGACGTGGTGGGCAAACACAAGATTCGCTGCCAGGGATTGCTCGTCCATACCGGTCATTTGCCCCAGCCCCAATCGGACATCGAGACTTACGAGGCGGTTGATCCCTGTCATCTGCAATATCTGCTCAATATGGGAGTGCTCACGTCGTTGACGATGCCGATATTGCAAAAGCAGGCCATGTGGGGACTTTTGGTGGCTCACCATAGCGAAGCAAAACGATTTTCAGACTCCCAGCTGGCAACCCTGGAATTGATCGTCAAGGAAATCACCCTCTGCATCGCCCAAAAAAAACTGCAGCAAAAAGCTCAGCGCCAGCAAGTTGAAGAGCTCTTTTTGCAACGGGTAGAAACGATTTTCCAAGCTGAAGAGCAGCTTTGGGCGCAGGAACCGCTCTCCGCTGCTGCTAGCCTCACGCCCTTACTCCGCGAAATGCTGACGATGTTTGCGGCTGACGGCAGTGCCTTGTATTTTGCGCCGAGCTTGGTTTTGGAGCAGCCGCGCATTTACAGCCAGGGACAGGCTACGGATCAGCTAGATAATTTGGTGGACTATATGCCTTGGCAGACCTTGCTGCAAGGCCAATTGTCAGATGCGGTGGCGGTGCAGTCACCTGCGCCCGAGCCGACCATGCCCAAGGTTTTGGTGCAGGTGTATACCCGTGATGATCTCGCCGCCGATGAGACGATTTATGAGGCTTTGATCAGGGGCCAAATTGGTTCGTTGCTGATCATTCCCATGAGATCGCACCAGCAATGGTTGGGCAGCATCGTACTGCTACGGCAAGAACGGCAGCTCGAAAAACTTTGGGCCGGACACCAGGTCCATGACGAGCGCAACACCTTGCCGCGTCAATCCTTTGCCGTGTGGTGTGAGCATCAACAAGCGACACTGGCTTGGCATCCCGGAGAGATCCAGCTGGGGCAAAAGTTAGGCCACCATCTTTATGTCGCCTTGGTGCGTCAGTATTTAGCACATTTGATTGATTATCAAGCGGCCCATGACGATTTGACCCATTTGCCCAATGCCAACTTTTTCCGCGGGCAATTGATCTTGGCGCTGAATCAGGCGATCGCGGCGGGAGAGCTGATTGCCACCATCATGATTGACCTCGATCGCTTTAAGCGGGTGAATAAGGCCTTGGGGGTGAGTGCTGGCGATCAGTTGCTCAAAGAAGTCGCCCAGCGGCTGCAAATGAGCCTGCAGCACAGACTCAAGCATCAAGCTTTTTTATCCCGCTGGCACGGTGACTGCTTTATTTTGCTGTTGTTGAATGTAGCTGACAGCCAAGACGTTCAACGATTTTGTCAAAGTTTGCTGAACAACCTGCACGATAGCTTCCACATCGGTAAGGAAACGGTGCAGTTAACGGGGAGTGCCGGGGTGGCCTTTGGCCCCTATGATGGCGACACCTATGAACTGATTATTCAAAATACTGAGCTCGCTCTGAATGCCGCGAAAAAGCGAGGGAGCGCCGCTTGCGTTACCTATAACACGCAGATGAGGCAGCGGTCTCAGAGTCCGCGATTGGCGTTGGAAGCGGCTCTGAGTAAAGCCTTAGAACGGCAAGAAATCACCTTGCATTATCAGCCCCAAGTGCATGTCGAAACGGGCGAACCCTTTGGCTTTGAGGGCCTCATGCGGTGGCATTCGCCAGTACACGGTGCAGTCTCTCCCAATGTATTTATCCCCATCGCTGAAGATTTGGGGCTGATTCGGACGTTTGGGTTTTGGGCCTTTCGGACGGCGTGTACGCAAGCGGTTGCCTGGAAAGCGGCGAACACATTGCCCGGTCGCGTAAGCGTGAATCTTTCGCCGCACCAATTGAAAGACCCGGAGCTGTGCCGTCACTTTGAACGGATTCTGGCTGAGACCGGGGCTTGTCCCCGAGATCTGGGATTAGAAATTACCGAAAGTACGGTGATGGATAATCTTGACGATGCCGTGTTCATGCTGGGACGGCTGCGATCAATGGGGTTTGAAATTGCCATTGACGATTTTGGTACTGGCTATTCTTCGCTCAGCGTGCTGCGGACGTTGCCCATTGATACGTTCAAAATTGCCCGGCAGTTTTTGCGGGGCATTACGACCTCGGCCAAAGATGCCGCGCTGTATCGCGCCATTGTGAGTTTGGGGACTGCTTTAGACTTAGCGATCATTGCCGAGGGGGTCGAGACCCAAGCCGAATGGGATTTTGTGAAATCGGCCGGAGTGCAGGTGGTGCAGGGCTATTTTTCAGGGAAACCGATGACGGCGAGCCTGGTTCCCGGTTGGCTACGGCAGCAACAGCGCCACTGTCAGTTGAACGCTGGGTTAGAGAGTGTGCCAACTAGTTTGTCGGCAGCTGAAGGCGGTGCCGAAACTGCACTCTCGTTTACGACTACCTTAACGGCTGAATCTACTTACCCCGAACTCGATCAGGTCATTCAGCAAGGGCTGATGGAGTATCACCAGATTCAAGACTTGATCCAGCAGCAAACCGAACGAGAGCATTTGGTGCTGGAAATTGCCAATAAGATTCGCCAGTCCCTAAATCTGGACTGCATCCTCGATACGTTGGTGACGGAAGTGCGACGGGTGTTGGGCTGCGATCGCTTCTTCCTCTTTCAGTTTGACGAACACTGGGCCGGTAAGGTGGCAGTCGAATCGGTGAGCGATCCGGCCTATTCCGTGCTGGGGGAATGGATTGATGAGCCCTGTTTTCGCCAGGAGTATATCAAGCTCTACCGCCAAGGGCGGATTCGAGCAATCAGCGACATCACTCAAGTCGGTCTGGATCCCTGCCATTTAGAGATGCTGCAACGGTACCAGGTGAAATCAAATTTAGTGCTGCCGGTGCTCTACCAAGATGAACTTTGGGGCCTGATGATTGCCCATCAGTGTCATGCTGTGCGCCACTGGCAACCAGAAGAAGTCGCGTTGCTGAAAGAACTGGCGGTACAAGCGGCGATCGCCATCCACCAGGGCGAAATGTATCAGGCATTGCAAGCTGCCAATGCCAGCCTAGAGCAATTGGTCCACCTGGATGGGCTGACCCGGATTCCGAATCGTCGCAAGTTTGATGAGCACTTGGACCAGGAATGGCGGCGCGCTATCCGCTCACACAAACCGCTATCGCTGATCATGTGCGACATCGACTATTTCAAAAAATACAACGACACCTATGGTCACCAAGCCGGAGACGCTTGTTTGCAGCAGGTCGCCCAAATGCTATCCAAAATCGTGCGTCGTCCCACGGACTTGGTCACCCGTTACGGTGGCGAAGAATTTGCCCTCATCTTGCCAGATACCTCTGCCCAGGGAGCCTTATATCTCGGGCGAAAGCTGCGAGCTCAGGTGCGAGCCCTGTTGCTGCCCCATGTCGCTACCGATGAGGGCGTGTTAACGCTTAGCGTTGGGATTGCTACTGACTTGCCTTGGGCTGGGCAGAGCGCAGATCAATTAATCGAGGCGGCAGATCAAGCGCTTTATCAAGCGAAGGCAACGGGGCGCGATCGCTGCTGCACCCATGACCTTTCGCGCCTATCGCAATCTGTCTCTTCCCCAGCCATTGACTAACTGTGGTACCAGTATGCGGGTCGACTAGGCGGCGGCGGTGAACCGTCGGCGTTGGTGGGCAATCAACAGCCAGCGTCTCCCGTAACGGCAATTTCCACGGTACCGCCAGGGGCTCCGTCTAAAATTAGCTGCCCCTGTTGAATATTGACCGATTCATATCCTTTTTCTGATCCCACGCTGGCGGTGACATCCACTTCAAAGTTGCCATCGTTGCTGACGAAGCTTTGGTTCGCCGATTGACCGTAAAATTCTGGCCCTGATGCA
Organism: uncultured Halomicronema sp.; assembly: GCA_964522775.1. GTDB lineage: Bacteria > Cyanobacteriota > Cyanobacteriia > Phormidesmidales > Phormidesmidaceae > Halomicronema. The sequence continues at coordinate 1,226 of CAZFWL010000120.1, read as the reverse complement.
GCAGTTCGGCTAAATTCTGTCATCGTGCCGTCTAGTTTCATCCACATTGACTCTCCGGGCAATCCGTTGAAAAAGATGAAGTCGCCAGGATTATCCACCGGCCATAGCGTCATGCCACACCCGCCGCCGCCCATAGTAAACAGCTCATCGGTGGTGAACGCATCGACATAATCGCCATCGTTAGAGCCAGCACTGCCGCCGGTGCTGATAAAGTCGCCGCGAATCCAGCCTTCAGCCCCGGATTCATCAAATTTGACGTAGTACCAGGTCAACTCACCCTCGCCCTCAGCCGCTCGCAGCAACTGTACCGGGTCGCCCACCAGTCCGTATCCTGGCGATGATGCTTGCGTTGTTGGCTGCGATCTCAAATTAATTTGAGCATCCGCTTGTTCTGCGGTCAGTGTGGCTACTTGGGGTGGGCTAATGGCGGTACCAGGATTGCTTGGGGCATCTGGAGTCTCGGGAGTCGTCGGTGTTTCATCGGACGTTTCGACGGTCTCAGGGGTTGGTTCTGCTGGCTCAGTTGCGACATCGGAGGTAGTCGAATTGCCCCCACCACAGGCGGCCAACAAGCTACTACTCAAGAGCACGCTAATGCCAATGTTGATAATGCGATCGCGGGTCATGGCCTCATCCCAGGGCTTAATGAATAAATGATAGAAACTGCATCACGGCAATGATGGCTCAATGCAACAATGCTTTGTGTGGGGTGGTTAATCAGGACACTTTACGCAGATTGCCAGCGTTGGCGAATTTGCCGGGCAGCGGCCAGACTCAGGACATCACACTGCCATTCCGGCAACACCAGCGTCATCAAAATTTCTTCGACACTGTTGATCAGGCACAGGGTGATCGCGAGCCACAGCCAGGTTTCGCTGCCGAAGCCAAACAGCCCGACGGTCGCTATCAGCAACGTGAGTCCCCAGAGTTTGGCGGTGTAGGTGTGGAAGCTGGGCAGCCGTTGAAACTTGACCAAGCTCGTGGCGAATAGCAGCAATTGGGCCGCGATCGCGACTAATAGCGGCACTCTGAAATCCAGTAGAGTTTGGGGAAATACCAGCCAAATGCTGAGCGCGATACTCAGATACAAACTAATGTCGGCCCAACTATCGGCAACCCGCAGACGCTCGGTGCTGACCCCGAGTTTGCGGGCAATGATGCCATCAAAAATATCGGACAGTACCGCCATCACATAACCAATGACGAAAGCCATCCCCGTTTGATGG
>CAZFWL010000119.1:0-7574 GCA_964522775.1 uncultured Halomicronema sp. | reverse complement strand
TGTAGACATTCCCTGACACCATCGTATCCTTTACCCGCCCCTGAATCTCGCCCCGGCGGACGCGGTAGCCCAAGTCGATATTGATAGAAAAGTCGCCCGAAATGCCAGCGGTTTCGCCCAAGATTTGATCCACCACGATCGCGTCATCTAATTGCTGAATCAGTTCAGTCAAGGTGAGTTGTCCTGGTTCTGTCAGGGTATTGAATAGCCCCGGCGTGGGGGCGCTGCCTAACCCAGGGCGAAAGCCATTGCCCGTGGAGCCGCCCCCCAGTTCTTTGCCCACCGTGCGATCGGTATAAAACAGCCGCAGCACTCCCTGGTCGATGAACGTGAGTTTTTGCGCTGGAGTGCCTTCATCGTCGAAGGGGCAGCTGAAGGGTCCGATATCAGGATCTTGGTAAAGCGTTAGGTCGGCAGAGGTGACTTTTTCGCCGAGGCGATCGCTCCACGGTGAGGATCCCTCAAGGACGCGCTTGCCGCTGAGGGCTGCCTGCACTGTCCCCCAGAGTACGTCAGCGGCTTTAGCGGTAAACAGTACCGGCACGCGACCGACGACGGGCTCAACGTTCCGCTCGGCCCAAGTCAGCCGTTTCAAAATTTGTTCGGCCAAAGCCTCTGGTGACAGGGCGTTGCGCTTGATTTGCCCATCCCCGACGCTCAAAAAGTCGTCGCCGCGCACCCATTCCACTCCCAGGTAGCCACTCAGGGTGGTGTCGCTGTAGCCGTAGTCCAACCCGCGAGAATTGATAAAGCGGGTCACTTCGGTATCGCACTCTAGCTCTGCTTCGCAAATCACTTCAGGATACTGGTCGCGAATGAGGGCGATCGCGGTGTTGCCCCACTCGATCATTTGCGCAACCGAGATGGCTTCCCCCACATCAGGAAAGCGTTGGGCTGTGCCTTCGTTGAGTTCGATGATTTCGGGGTCGTTCAGCTGGCTAATGGCGATAGCCTTGTCCACCAGTGCTTGGGGCGCGATCGAGCCGTGAGCTACCGCAATACCGGGACGCCCGTCTCGCCAGAGCCGCAGCGCTGTACCTTCTAAATTATTGCTCTCAAGCTGCTTTAGCCGGTTGGCTTCAAAAAAAACTGGGTGAGCGGACGAACTGGACTGGAACACTTCCGCTGCTTCCGCGCCCGCCTGCTTTGCCAAGTCGAGCAGTTGTTCTGGCAAGGTGTTCCAGTGTGCCGCTGCCCCCATGCTACCGATGCCAATCCCAAACTGCGTTTTAATGTTTTCTTATCATCTCGGATAGCGGTCATTTCGACTAGTAGGAATCAGAGCGTTTTCACCCGCGATCGGTAATCATGTTTTGCCTTCGATCCGCAAATTCGCATCCTCATTCAGGGGTGGAAGAACAGCCTTAAGCAACGGGTTGCATGGTGCGTTGTGAGGCGGCCCAAACCTGTTTCAGCGTCTCCATAAACGCGTAGACCGGCGGCGGTTGCAGTGCCTCGGTGAGCTGAACCACCCCAATTACCCGCTCTAATGGCGTCGGCAACTCCGCCACTTGGAGATTAGGGGGAATCGGTTCCGCTGCCAGCTGCGCCATAATGGTCGCCCCGAGACCCTGCTGGACCATGCTCAAAATTGTGGAATCTTCCCGCACTTCGTAGGCCGGATTGATAGTGAGATAGGAGTGGGCAAAATGTCGATCGATAATGTCGCGACACCCGTCATCAGGGGGCGCCAAAATCATGGGGAGTTCGATCAGGCGTTTCCAACTGTTGGGGCCCTTGAGGTAGTCGCTGTGGGGGGGGAGCAGCAGCAGGTAGCGATCGCGCAACAATTCCCACGCTGTGAATTCTGGTGTGGTGGGCAAGTAAGTAAAGCCAATGTCGGCATTGCCCAAGCGCACTTCACGCTCGGCTTGCTGGAACTGATGATATTCTTCAATCTTGACTTGGATGCCCGGATAGTCGTGGCGAAACTGCTGGATTACCTCTGGCAAAATGTGGGTCGCTACGCTGCGAAAGCCCGCAATCCGTACAGTGCCTTGCTGCAATCCCCGCGATTGTTGCGCGAGCTGGCCGATCCGTTCCAATGAGTTCATCATCTGGCGGGCTTCAGCGGTCACCTCTGCGCCCAGCGGAGTCAGGGCAGCTCCTTGGCGACCTCGGTTCAGCAAGACGACGCCTAGCTCTTCTTCTAACGTGGCGATCGCGTGGCTGACGGCAGATTGGGATAGATCCAGCTCCAGCGCTGCATCGCTAAAGGTGCCGCTGTCAGCGATCGCTACTAGTGCCCGCAACTGCGAAATCTTCAGCCGATACGGATTGATGTCACCCATACTGCCAACATCCTGGTTTCATCCTCTAATCATAGACGGGGCATTTACGGAACTGGCATGGTTGAAGCACTCTTAACGGCACTGATTTTCTTTGGGGCAACGTTGGTCTCCTCGACTTTTGGATTTGGCAGCGCCCTGTTCGCCATGCCCTTGCTGACGCTGCTTTTGGGCATTAAGACCGCGACCCCACTGTTTGCTCTGGTGGGTCCGACCATCGCCAGCATTATTCTGATCCGCAACTGGCGCTTAGTCGAGGTGGCCTCTGTGTGGCGCTTGGTACTAGCGACTCTGGTGGGCATTCCCGTCGGTATCTGGCTGGTGATTCAGGTGCCCAGTGTCATTGTGACTCGCCTGCTGGGCCTGTTTCTCATTGGGTTTGGGCTTTATCGACTGGGCAATTTGCGCTTAATGAAACTGGAGTCTTCCCGCTGGGCAGCCTGCTTTGGCTTTGTGGCTGGAGTATTGGGTGGTGCCTACAATACCAATGGACCTCCGGTCGTCATCTATGGCGAAATGCGACGCTGGTCGCCGACGGAGTTTCGCGCCAGCTTGCAAAGCTATTTTCTGCCGACGGGCCTGGGCATTTTGGGCAGTCATGCCTTGGCCGGGTTGTGGACTGAGCGAATCTTTCAGCTCTACGCTTGGTCGCTGCCGGGAATTTTAGTGGCGATCGCGATCGGCGGCTGGATTAATCACCGCCTGCCTACTGAGCGCTTTCAGGCATTGTTGTCGGTCTTGCTCCTTGGCTTAGGGGCCATGCTGTGGTTGTAAAGTGTAGGCTCTCCGTCATGGTTTCTGCACACGGTTTAGCCCCCTACTGCAACGGTCAAAATCCCTAAATCAGCCAAGCCATCAACCATGAGTTGTACTGCCAGAGCTGTCAGCAATACACCAAAAACCGCTTCAGTTACGACTAACCGGGAAGGCGACAAGTGTTTTGCTAGCTTCTTCATGTTGCTGAACACCAACCAATCCAAGAGACCCACCAGCAAGACTAAACCCAGGGTGATGGCCAATTTAATCCAAGAATCAATGAGGCTGGACTCCGTTACTAAGACTGCAATCCCAGCCGGGTTCAGTAAAAAGGGTACTGCCAGCGGATACACCGCTACCTCTAGGGGGGCACGTTCTTGAGCTGGGTGGTGATGCTCTTTTTTGGCTGGACTGATCAGCATATTGAGCGCTAACAGCAACAAAACGATACCGCCTGCCACCGAAGCCGCCCCTGGCGTGAAGTGCAGCAGGCGCATCAACAACCAGCCCAGCAACACCAATAAGCAAGCTGTCCCCACAGCTGTCCGCACCATGACTTTAGCGACCTGGCGCTGCACTGGTGGGTCCAAGTCTTGGGTGAAATCTAGAAATGGCACTAAGGCGATTTTGGGCCCCATCCCAATGAGTAATAGGACAAATAAGTCAAAAATCAGATAAAAGTTGGAGTCATTTAACATGATTTGCTTATGAATTCTTAGCAGTTAGCATCACATGCACATAGTGAGAAAATAGTGATTTGTAGGAATTGTTGATTTGCGATCGCGCTACAGTGTTGGGTGCTTATCGAATGCAGTACATTAGCCCGTCATGCAGACCCGGCAACCCCCTACGGAATATCAGGATGGCCTGTTTGATCGGCTATTCATTCGCCTCTTTAGTCGCAAAATGGCCAATGCTGTTGGGGAAAGGACTGCGAGGAAAGGCTACGACGGCTTTGTCGATCTGTCGCAGAAAATCATGCAGGGGCGCAACGCTGATGAACAGCAAGCGCTCGTCGCCGTTGTATTGAAATCGCTGGTACCTGCTCAAGCGCTGTGGCTTATCCGCACCCTCTTTTCGCCAACACGCTTAGTCTGCGAACTCAATGCTTGGTTTGCCACCGTTCTGTTTGAATGGCTAGTGGGGCCTTGCGAGGTCACCGAAGTGACTGTGACTGATGAAAACGGCGACTCCCGGCAGCAACAAAGCGGTGTCCATATTCAAAAGTGCCGCTATCTGGAGCAAAGTCGCTGTGTGGGCATGTGTGTCAACATGTGCAAACTGCCTACCCAACGCTTTTTTACTGAAGACTTTGGCATCCCCCTCACCATGACGCCCAACTTCGAGGATTTCAGCTGCGAGATGGTGTTCGGTGCGCCGCCCCCAGATTTGACCACTGAGGACTGCTATCAAACGCCTTGCCTGGTGAATGAATGCACCATGGCGGCACCTGATAATCGCCCCTGCCCCAAAGTGCGGCAGTAGCCAACCTTATCCTGCACAGTCAACACTGACTACTGGGGAACGACGGTCAACGATGGCGTCGCGTCAACATTGTCCGGCTCGTTTTGTTCACGGGCGTCGCTCATATCGGCTACTACCGCATCGCGCAGTTGTTCGCGCAGCTGCGGCATCACCGCTAAAGCGCGAGTCCAGTCAGGAATTTGCGTGCCGGTAGCGTCTTCCAGATATTCATCCCCTGCTTGCAGAATGATCTTTTCAAAGTTTTCGAGGGTGACTTCTTCTTTGTGGCGATCGTATTCAATGCCGTTGAAGCGGGCGTCAACAAAGTACTGCCGTGTGAGGTTTTGTGCTTCTCGGCGGAACTTCACGCTCAGGGCGCGAATGTGATCGCGAGAGATTGCCACCTGCTCGGTTTCTGTCAGAGTACGCAGCACTGACTTGAGAATGTCGCGACACATCTTTTGTAAGCCTTTGTCTGAGGACGCACCCATGTCCTGATGTTTATGCTCAAAAATGCCGAGATCCACCTGGGCAATACGTTTGCGAGCTAAATTCCGGTACACCTCGGCGAGTAAACCCACTTCCAAACCCCAGTCGGCAGGAATGCGGGTGTTGAGGGCGAGGTCACTGGTTAAGGCAAATTCGCCTGAGAGGGGATAGCGATAGGAGTTTAGATAGCGCAAATAATCGCGATAGCCGAACACTTCCATCAGTGAGGTAATCAGCGGCGTGACAAATAAGCGGGTGACGCGGCCGTGCATTTTGCGCGGTTCTTCGCTCAGGCGAGTGTAGTAGGCTTTGCTAAAAGCGATGCCAAACTCCCGTTCCAGCAAGGGAAACAGTAATTTTAATGGATAAGTTTTGTCGTAGGTAATGATGTCGGCGTCGTGGAGGGCGATCGCGGCTGCCTCCAAGCTGGCCACGCCTAGCCCTAACCAAACGGCCCGACCTTTCCCTCGATGCTGCAGGAGGTCGAGGCCCTGTTCTTGCAACTGCGCCAACAGTTTAGTGATGCGCGGGCCATTTTCCCAAAGCACGTAGGTCGGCTGCGGCAAGGCGCTAAAGAAGTCTACCGCTTGGAAATATTCCTCTGTGGTTTGGGCGTATAAGCTGATGACGACGTTGTTCACAAAACGGCAGTGCATCAACTGGTCGCGAATTTGCGTCAGGGCGGGGCGCTGTAGCTCTTCGTATAAAGAAGGAATCAACACCGCCGTGGGTAAGGACTGACTCACCTCCGTCAGATGATCATCAAGCTGCTCAATATTGCAGCCCAAATCGTGAATCGTCGTGATGAGATCCTGCTTGTAGTCCACAAAACCCCTCTCCCTCTAAGTTACGAACACATCATTCAGGCTTTTGGGAGAATGGTCTGTTAGGCACGCTACGGCAACGCGTCCCCTGGTCGCGCTTCCAACTGGCAGTGTGGGACTAACGTAACCAACCCTTTAAGCGAGAAGCAACCTGGGGTCTTCTTAATTTGCGCATGGCCTTTGTTTGGATTTGACGCACCCGTTCTCGAGACAGATTGAACATGTTGCCAACCTCTTCGAGGGTATGGGTTTCTCCCGTCGTTAAGCCATATCTCAACGTAATAATATCTTTCTCGCGCTCCGTCAAAACCTCGGACAAGACGCCCGTGATTTCTTTACGCATCATGGACTCGCTGATTTTGGCTTCTGGCGTCTGGGTATTGCCGTCTTCCAAAAGCTCCATTAGCTCAGTATCTTCACCTTTGCCCACGCGATGATTGAGGGAGAGCGATCGCCGTCGTACCTGTTGCAAACTCCGCAGTTGATCAGGAGCCATGTCGAGGGCTTCGGCCAGCTCAGCCTCGGTCGGATTGCGCTGTAAGTCGCGACGCAATTCACGATGGGCTTTCTTTAGTTTGTTGAGCTTTTCAACAATATGAATGGGGAGGCGAATGGTGCGGGCATCATTCGCGATCGTGCGGGTAATGCCTTGGCGAATCCACCAGTAAGCATAGGTAGAAAATTTATATCCTTTGTCTGGATCAAACTTCTCAGTGGCGCGATTTAAACCTAATGCGCCTTCCTGAATTAAATCGAGAAAGGGGACCCCTCGATTTAAATAACGCTTGGCAATGGAGACAACTAAGCGAAGATTTGAACGAATCATGCGACGCTTCGCCGCCCGTCCGTGATGCAATTTTTGCCGGAATTCTGTTTCGCTCAGCCCAAAGGCTTCAATCATGTCCGCCAAGACTGGCGGCTGTCCCTTTTCTTCGATCCAGCTTTCTCGAAACTCTTCTACTTGACCTAAAAACCGCACCTGGCGAGCCAGTTCAATTTCTTCGGCGGGCTTCAACAGTGGATAACGCGCCATCTCTTTAAAGAACGCGCCGACGGCATCATCGGTGATGGTTTTTTGATAGCCCGGCAAACTCAACTCTGAGAGAGAATCGCGAGTTGTGTATTGCACCGATACGTCGGCATCGTCACCCCAAGAAGCATCTTCTTTACGTGATTGAGTCGGCGATGATTCTGATGGCTCGTCAGCCTGAGTGGCATTTAACTCATCATCAGCGAGGCCGACATGCGCTAACGTTTCAGAATCAGTTTCAGGAGAAATAAAGAAGGCTTCCATAGGGATTACATGCGGCTTCTAAGGCCTTTGCTTTTGAGGCGTTTATACTCGAATTCGTGTCAAAATAGCAACCCATTTTAGAAATTTAATATTTACCAAAGATCGCAATGATCTCTCTATCAAGGGATTGGGCTCTTTTGCGCTGATGTAACGATTATCAGAGAATGTAACCGCTTGTAAAACACCTCGGATTTCCAACAAGAATCTAACGGAAACCTTAAGGGTTTTTAGGGGATAGCAAGGATAGCGATAAACACAGAAAAATGCCAACTTTTTTTCTGGTCGATCGCTACACTAGAGTTCGAATTGATCAAGTGAGGTTGATATTAGTAGGGATGCCACAAAATGGGTGTCGGCATTAGTGGATAGTGTCGGGGCGCAAGGACTATATACCTATCGTTTGCCGTCTGATTTAAAGGTGGCGGTTGGCGACATTTTAAGTGTGCCGTTCGGCGCTCA
>CAZFWL010000118.1:0-7574 GCA_964522775.1 uncultured Halomicronema sp. | reverse complement strand
CTTGGTAATTTGTCTCTGGTTGAACCCAAGTCCTATGAAGATCAACAAAAAGCCATTCGGATTCGCTTGCAGTGGGTGCGGTTAACTCAAAACTTTACCGATAAGCCGATTCCAGTGGAACGAGCCCAGATGATTTTGGAGCAGTTCAAGACTTATTTCGATCAGTCCATCGTTGATAGCGTGCCTGATGAAGCCTTCTCAATGCTGGTAGGCGTATTTCCTTGCACGGTGCGGCAAGCACGCCGCCAATAAATATCAAGCCTTTAAAGCTTGACGCAAATGCGCTATCGTCCGGTCATTTTCGGCTGGAGTGCCAAGGGTGATGCGTAAGCCTCCGCCCGTTTGCCGAATGTGTGTTCCCTGGGCATGCAGTTTTTGGAACACGTCATCCAAACTTTGAGCGGTGGGGCGACCATAGATAAAATTAGCTGCACTGGGCCAGGTCTGAAAATCAGGCAGTTGCTGAAAAACCTGCAACAAGCGATCGCGCTCCGCTTGCACTTCGGTAACCGTTGCCAGGATTTCAGGGGCATAGCGCAACGCCATCAACGCTGCCGTCTGTGAAAAGCTGGGCAGATTGTAAGGCAGGCGCACTTTTTCCAAAATGGCGATGAGTTCTGATTGGGCGATCGCGTACCCGACTCGGTGCGCAGCTAGCCGAAACGCTTTAGAAAAGGTGCGCGTGACCAGCCAGTTGGGACGAGTTAGGGCATCAGCCACCGTACTTGCTTGACTAAATTCAAAATAAGCCTCATCGACCACCACAAGAACATCGCTTGGCAACTGGCGTAGCCAGTCTAATTCAGCGTTGGTCAACCCATTTCCCGTAGGAGAATTTGGGGAAACCATAAACACCATCCGCACGGGTGTGGCCGCATCTGAGATCGCGGTCTGAGCCGCCGCAAGATCCATCTCGAAGGTTTCGGCGTTGCGCTTCACAGATATCACATCGACACCCAGCGTTTGTGCCAAGATTCTGTACATCGAAAAGGTCGGCTCAGCCACCAAGATGGCTCCGGATCGTCCCACACAAGTCGAAATCAGTAATGAGCGGATCAATTCATCAGAGCCGTTGCCCACCGTGACTTGGTTAGGCGCCACTCGCAACGATGTAGAAGCAATTGCCTGGCTAGCATATTCCGCGATCGCGGCCCGCAGCTCTTCATGGGCTCCGTCAGGATAACGGTTCGTTCGAATCGCATGCTGATATTCCCACGCCAGCTTTTCTTTCAAGGGAGCCGGCAAATCATAGGAAGACTCATTAGTATCGAGATAGTCGATGATGTCTGGCTGTGCCTGAACCTCAGCAACGGCATGGGCACTGTAGGCGGCAAATGCTTGCAAATCAGAACGAATGAAGGCTGACATAGAACCAACGTGACAGACAGCAGGATTTTATTATCACTCACCCCCCACTAGAAAAATGGTTTCTGTGAAGCAGGATAATTGGGATGCTGACACTGACAGTAAGCCTCAGCGCTGACATTCGGAGCAACACGGGGATAAAGCTAGGTATTTGGATGATCCCCGAGCATTTCGCTGAGCTGGAACATTGCCGGGGCCGTTGAAATCAAGTGTTATGCTAGATAGACTCTACTGACAGTATTAAGCGATGCAGAAAAGCGATCGCTGGGTCACCGCTAGCGCATCAGTGGGCTTAAAATCTAATGCCAGCGAGGGACGACGCTCAACTGGACAAAACATACAGTCAAGTTTCCGGAGACTGACTGGGTTGATAAATGTGGATTGTGCTTGTGAGACTTCAATCAATTAGCTCTGAATGGCCTCTAGGGCTGAAAGCGATTAAATATCATTTCTCCACTGGCTGCTGCTAGCGATTTTTGGGTCTGGGCAGCGCATCCCCTATGGACAACTCATTTGCAATTACGATTCAAATTGTCCTAACTGTGTTAGCTGGTATTAGCGCACAGGTGATTGGGGAATATCTCAAAGTTCCAAGCATCATTTTTTTGCTACTGTTTGGCATTGGCTTAGGCACCGATGGTGCTGGGTTAATTCACCCTTCTGACTTAGGCATTGGGCTTGAAGTTTTAGTGTCTTTAAGCGTTGCCCTTATTCTTTTTGAAGGGGGCCTCAGTTTAGAGCTTAAAGAACTTGATAAAGTCTCGACCAGTCTTCGGAACTTAGTCACGACCGGTGTGTTTGTCACGTTGCTCGGGGGGGGCATGGCCGCGCATTGGCTAGGTGAATTCCCTTGGTCGTTGGCGTTTTTGTACGCTTCATTGGTGGTAGTCACCGGTCCTACGGTAATTAATCCACTGCTGCGGCAAGTTCCGGTGGATCGTAAAGTCGCCACTCTGCTGGAAGGGGAAGGAGTCTTAATTGATCCGGTCGGGGCAATTCTCGCCGTCGTCGTACTCGACATTATTTTGAATGGGGATGCCGACCCACTCTTGATTATCAGCGGCTTGACGGTACGTCTCGGCACCGGGGCACTCATTGGTGGCCTAGGGGGTGTGCTGTTGGGGGTCTTCCTCAAGCAAAGTCAGTTTCTATCAGAAGAACTACGGAACTTGTTGGTGCTGGCGAGTCTTTGGGGACTGTACGGTCTGGCACAAGAAATTCAAGGTGAATCGGGATTGATGGCCGCCGTGGTTGCGGGAATTGTTCTACGGGCGTTATCAATTCCGGACGAAAGATTACTGCGGCGATTTAAGGGACAGCTCACGATTCTGGCGGTGTCGGTGCTGTTTATTTTGCTGGCGGCGGATCTGTCGATCGCAAGTATCTTTGCTTTAGGACGTGGAGTAGTCTTAACGGTGGCGGTCTTGATGGTCGTCGTGCGGCCCCTCAACATTGCAATTTGCACAGCTCCAAGTGACCTGAACTGGCGACAAAAGGCTTTTTTAGGCTGGATCGCACCCCGAGGCATCGTCTCCGCTTCGGTGGCTTCTCTGTTTGCCATTTTATTAACAGAACGGGGCATCAGTGGTGGTGACGCCATCAAGGCCTTGGTTTTTCTCACGATCATTATCACCGTACTGGCACAGGGACTCACGGCAGGTTTCCTAGCCAAAGTGCTGGGATTAACCGGTCACCGGGAAGGCAGCGGAGCCGTCATTGTCGGGTGTAATCCGCTGAGTTTGCTGATTGCGCGTTTATTTAAGGAAAGCGGTGAATCGGTGACGCTGATTGACACGAATCCGGAAGCCTGCGAACCGGCAGAGCAGGAAAATTTACCCGTGTTTGTGAACAGTGCACTGGATACAGCGGTCTTGGAGGAGGCGGGCATCAGCACCGCAGCGACACTGCTGACCATGACTAATAATGGCGACGTAAATGTGCTGGTGGCTCAACAAGCACAAGAGGAGTTTCAGTTACCACGCATCGTCGCAGTCATGCCGAGGGAAGACCTTGAGAAAGAGGGGGTAACTAATTCCGCGGGCAAGAAAAATAAAAGTGGTAATACCCAAAAAGCCGCAGCCGGAAAAGCGATCGCGCCTAAAACGATTGCCCTCAAGCAGTGGAACAATCACTTGCGTGAGGGTGCGGTGCGGCTAGGCGAAACGCTTTTGCGATCAGATGGAGCCTTAATGCAACGAGCCCATTTGAGAGCGCTCATTCGCACTGGCGAGCTGATTCCCCTCCTGGTGAAACGGAACAACCGCATATGGGTGACATTGGTAGAAGAGGATGACTGGAAAGCAGGCGATCGCTTGGTCTATCTGCTCCACGATCCGAAGCCAAAACTTCTGCAGCGCCTGTCTGGAGGCAGTCGTCCTAACAAGCTCAAGGTCGAAACCCTACCGACAGTGGAAGATGTGCCGCTACCAACTAAGGTCATCGAGCCACCGCCAGCTGACCCTGCGGCCATGGGTGCAACGGCCAACCAACCGAGCGCAGCGAAGCCAGCCCCGGCAAGTGGAGTAAGCGATCACGACAGCAGCGATCGCCTCTCCAACAATGGCCAAATGCCCCCTCAGTCGGCTGATCCCCCAGTGCCAGAAACGCCGCCAGACCCTAGCAACTGATGATGCCCGACCACTGCACCTTTTTTTCACGGGTGCGGCGATAGGAAAAGAATTGCGCTGGCTCTTGAAACGTACAGTGAGGTGCGATCGCCACTTGTTCATGAGAAATTCCCAAAGCCGCAAGTTGCAATGCATTGACCCGCCGCACATCGAGCCGGACTCGTCCAGGCTGAGGGTCAGAGAGAATGGGTGGCTCTGGCAAACCTTGCAAATATGCGATCAAATCACTGTCGTTCAAAGTGGTGATCGCAGGATCCATTTCAGCTAGCGATCGTCCAACTTCGGCCGCGACGTGGGTTGTCACCTGATAAACTGACCCGGCGATCGCGGGCCCCATCGCTATTCTTAAGTGCGCTAAATCGCTTCCCTGGGCTTGCATCTTAGCGATCGTGGTCGGCACAATACCAAGCGCCGTGCCCCGCCAGCCTGCATGTACCGCTGCCACTTGCCCTGTTTGAGCATCTGCGATCAAGATCGGAGTACAGTCAGCCGTACACACCCACACCGACTGCTGAGGGGCCATACTCATCACGGCATCGGCTGGGGTCAACGTTTCAGTAGCGGCACTATCAGCAGATAGCTCTGACGGCGTCACCACTTGATTGCCATGCACCTGTTTGGCGCGGTATGTCGGGCAGTCAGCACCCAACTGCTGATTCAAAATATCGGGGGTAGCTGGCCAAAATTCACGGGTAAAAAAACCGTGGGGCCAGCGACTGAGGAGTGATGTTGTGAGGTAAGACCGTTCGGTATCTTGAGACCAATGCCAAGAATGATTCATAAACCCTGAGCAACTTTGTCAGCAAAGCCAGTGCCCGCCAAGGAGCGACGATTTTGCATCATAGCGTCCCTTCGAATTAACTGCTGTCACTTCGTGAGCAACAGAATTACGCCAAAAATATGCAATCCTCTATCGCTGTCGTCAAGCTACCAAGCTCCATTGAGCCCGACGGGGCGTATAGGTCGCTTCAACGATATTCATAAAGCCGGGGAACGCCATCAAGCAAGCGTTCTCGCTAAAGAAAGCATTCCGCCCTGATCTACATATAACTATGGGGACACCATCTGACATTTAGACGGCGTCCCCATATCGGCGATTCTTATAGACTAGAGTCTTTATCAGCTTGACTCCATATTATGAATTCTATGGTCACCGATTCTGGCGTGTGTCGAATGTTTTGTAATCTTATTTTTATATTTCGGCTTTGCAAAGCTTTGCGAAGAACAATCACGCACTGCAACGCTCCTTAAGCTTCCTTAATTATTTTGCTGGGAGTGCAAAGTCACGCCAAGGATTTGCGACAGCCATACTTCTGTCGATCGCACCAAGTACTTGCCAGGCTTGCCCATTGGCGTCACCATCGGTTCAACCAGAATGGTAAACATGCCGAGGCGGTTGCCAGCCAGCACATCCGTAAAGAGGCGATCGCCAACCATGGCAATTTCCTCCACTGGCAACTCCATCGCCTCTGTCGCGCGCCGGAGTTTGCGACGTGAGGGTTTGCCCGCTCCAGTGATATAGGGCGCAGATAGGCTTTCTGCAATGCGTCGAATGCGGGCTTCATTCAAATTGTTACTCACTAGCCAAATCGGGATTTGGTCTTGGAGCTTGGCAAACCACGCTTGCACTTCTTCCGTCGTTTCCGACTCGCGCATCGGAACCAGCGTTTCGTCAACATCTAGCACCAGCCCTTTTAAGCGATGCTGCTCAATGAGATCAAGCGTAAGGCCTAACACAGGCTGCCCTAAAACCAGATCAGGCTGTAACTTATAGCTGCACATCAAACGAGGGCTCCCATCCTACCTGAAGACTAAAACGTCGATTATTAATGCCCCCAGCATATCGGCTCATGTTGCAGCATTCGCTAGGGATTAACGCCATCGATCTCATCCCGAATGCGCGCTTGGGCCGCTTCGTGTTCCGCTAATGTGCGGCTAAAGACGTGGGTACCGTCGTAACGTGCCACAAAAAACAAATACTCCGTTGGCGGCGGATTGAGGCTCGCTTCTAGGCTCGGCAACCCGGGATTAGCGATCGGCGTTGGCGGCAACCCTACGTTGATATAGGTGTTGTAAGGGGAAGGCGTATTGACCTGGGCCAGGGTTAATGGCTGCTCAGGCGTTTGTGTCACGCCCAGGCCATATTCTACGGTCGGATCAGCCCCCAAAGGAATACCTTCCACCAGGCGACGATTGAAAACGGCAGCAATTTCTGAGCGCTCTTCTGGGATCACCGCTTCGCGTTCGACAATGCTAGCCAGAGTCACCCACTCCAATAGCGAAAATTCTGTGCCACCCTGCTGATACAGGGGCAAGGCAATGGCCTCAAACCGCTGGAGCATGATGTCACGCATCCCCTCGGCAGTGACCGATTCTGCGGGTAACAAATAAGTGTCTGGATAGAGAAAGCCCTCCAGATGAGGCAGGTCTTGCGGCAACCAGGGAAAGCGATCGCGGGGCACCTGTTGCGTAGCCGCTAAAAAAGCTTCAGCCGAAAAAGCGCCGCGCTCTTCAAAGGCCACAGCCATTTGCTCCCGCGTCCATCCTTCAGGGATGGTGAAAGCGGTTTGCAAGACCTCCCCGGAGCGAATTTGGAGGGCAATTTCTTGCAATGATTGTGCTGGAGACAACGCGTAGGTACCGGCTTGATAGGTGGCATCCTGCCGTAAGTTTTGCCAGCGGCTCCACATATCCCAGGCCACATGAGAGCGAATCAGCCCCGCCGCCTCTAAGTCGCGACCAATTTGTTGACCAGAAGTGCCTTGAGTAATCTGAATTTGTACGGGCTCGGTAGTAGCCGCACTGTCGGCTTCGGCGCTCTCTGAGGACTCAATGGGGGCCGTCGCCCAGCTCCACCAAGCCCATCCCTGCCAACCCGCAAGGCCCAAGGCAACGGGTAGCAGTAAAAAGAAAAATAGAAGCTTGGGAAGACGAGAAGCCATAGCTTTTGCCGTTAGCGGATGAATGCCGCGTACCAACGTCGGCTATTTTAGCCCGTTATTGCGGCTAATCGAGGCGATGCTGTCGGTCTGGTTGATTCTGCAAGCACATGGGCATTGCCTCAGTCTTGCGAGACAACACAGTCTTGACGGTTACATTGCAAGGCTTAGGAGAACACTCTCAGTTGCAGCCGCGTCTTCTGGGGTAGACCAGCCAAACACTGCAATTGCTCTTAAAAATTGAGATATTGCTCGATACCGTCGAGCATCATCTGCACTGACAGGATAATCAACAGCATGCCCATCAGCCGCTCAACCGCGAGGGCTCCGCGAGGCCCCAGTCGCTGAAAAATCCACGGCGACGCCCACAAAATAACGCCGACAATGCCCATTGCCAGCGTCAGCGCTCCGAACCAGTTGCCCAGTAGCTGCGGGTCAGATTTGGCCATCACCAGGAGAGCAGCGATCGCACTCGGCCCGGCAATCAATGGCATGGCGATCGGCACAATAAAGGGGTCACTGTCGAGACTCGACGGCATCGCCGACCGACTGGGAAACACCATTCCCAACGCGATGAGAAACAAAATGATGCCGCCAGAAATTCGCAGGGTGTGGGACTCAACACCAAAAAATGACAGCAGCG
>CAZFWL010000117.1:5353-7592 GCA_964522775.1 uncultured Halomicronema sp. | reverse complement strand
CCCTTTGTTGGGAGGCATTTTGCTGGGTCGCAGCACGGGATTTGGCTGGGTTGCAGCAGTGCTGATTGGGTCGTTAATGGCCTCTCACACACTCTTGGCTTATCCCATCGTCATGCGGCTGGGGGTCACCCGTGATGAATCCGTCACCGTCACCGTCGGCGCGACTATCTTTACTGATATTGCGGCGTTGCTGGTCCTGGCAGTGTGTGCATCTTTGCAGGGGGGTAACTTTTCGCCGTTGTCGCTGACGCTGCAATTAGTGGGCTTGGCTATTTATGCCGCAGCCGTGCTCTTTGGTCTGAACTGGGTAGGACGTCTCTACTTCCAGCAAACTGGCAGCGAGCAGGGCAACCAATTCTTATTCGTGCTGCTCGCCGTGTTTGTGGCCGCCGTCGGTGCACAGATGATCAATGTCGATAAGGTCGTAGGGGCTTTTCTCGCTGGTTTGGCGGTAAATGGCGTGGTGGGTGACGGCCCCGTGAAAGAAAAAGTGGAGTTTGTTGGCAGCGTCCTATTCATCCCGTTCTTTTTTATCTGCATGGGATTACTGCTGGATGTGCCCATTTTCATCGAAGCGCTCACCGATCGCCTCGGGTTGACCATCGGTATTGTGCTGGTTCTACTCGTCACCAAGTTTTTAGCTGCCGCGATCGCGGGTGCTTGGTTTCGTTACAGTCGCATGCAAATTTTGACCATGTGGTCGCTGTCGTTGCCCCAAGTCGCCGCGACCTTAGCCGCTGCGCTGGTTGGCTTGCAGGTAGGGTTGATTACCGCGCCGGTCTTCAACGCGGTGATTGTGCTGATGCTGGTTACTTCCTTGGTCGGTTCGACAACGACTAGCCGTTTTGCCAGTCAATTGCCCCTCCCCGCCGGACCTTTGGCCATTGATGAGCAGCTTGCGGAGGATTGGCCCGCCACGGATGGAACTACTAAGACGCCCTTTGTGGTGGTTGTCCCGCTGTCTAATCTGGCAACACAGCGTTATTTGATCGAAATGGCAGCCTTCATTGCCCAGCATGAAAAAGGCTATGTGGTGCCGCTGGCGATCGCCCCCGCCCATGCCCATATGGACGACCCGAAATTGCTGACTGCGCTGACCCATCACCAACAACTCCTGCAAAGAGCCCAAGCCATCAGTGAAGCCGTTGGTACGGAAGCTCGACCACAAATCCGCATCGACGACGATCTGGCGGATGGCATCAGCCGTGCCGCTCGCGAACACCACGCGCAACTCGTTGTCATGGGCCGTAGCCAAACCGAGGGTTTGCGATCACGCCTGCTGGGCAGCATTATCGACAATGTGTTTTGGGCTTCTCACTGTCCAGTGGCGGTGACCCGGTTAAAAAAAGCCCCCATTGAGCTGAAACGCATTTTGATTCCCGTCAAGATTATGACGCCCCAAACCATCCGCACGATTCGGTTTGGTCAGGTATTTGCCGCCACCCACGAGGCCTCCATTAAATTGCTGCACGTCAGCGATCGCACCCATTCCGCTCAAGACTTGCAGCATTTCAAAAACCAACTGCACGCAGTCATGGCCGAAGGCGACCAGGTGGAGTACGGCATTCGATGCGTGCGCCATGATGACCCGGCAGCCGTCATTTTGACTGCGGCTCGCCATGTGGATCTGGTGATTTTGCGCTCGATGCGCCGCCGCACGGCTGCCGGGCTAGCCGTCAGTGATGTCACCCATCGGGTCGTCGATGACATCCCCTGCTCCGTCGTCCTCTTTGGTGAACCGCATTCATAAAGAAATCTATGCGGTGTATGCAAAATTGTTCAGCCGGACTGACGGACTTTCCCCGTTGGACGGCCCGCTAAGCCTTTAAGATGGGGGGATAAGCGATTTTATTAGCCTTTATTCCTGCTGCTTTAACAGAGCCCATCATTATGACTTTGGACGTTCCCTCCATTCTGCAAGTACTGCGCCCGGTGCAAGACCCCGAACTCCAAAAGAGTTTGGTCGAGCTGAACATGATTCGCAACGTGGCCGTCGACGACGGTGACGTGAGTTTCACCCTGGTTCTCACCACCCCGGCTTGTCCCTTGCGCGAGTTCATTGTCGAAGATTGCGAAAAAGCAGTACGCACCCTACCCGGAGTCAAGTCAGTAGATGTAGAGGTCACGGCTGAAACACCGCAGCAAAAGTCCCTGCCTGATCGTCAGGGTATTGATGGTGTCAAGAACATCATCGCGGTTTCTAGTGGCAAGGGCGGCGTAGGCAAATCAACCGTTGCCG
>CAZFWL010000117.1:0-5343 GCA_964522775.1 uncultured Halomicronema sp. | reverse complement strand
AAAGCACTGTGGCCGTGAATCTCGCCGTAGCCCTGGCCCAAGTCGGGGCCAAGGTCGGCCTGATCGACGCGGACATCTACGGCCCCAACGCCCCCACCATGCTGGGCCTAGAAAGCGCCAATGTGGTGGTGCAGCAGGGCGCTCAAGGGGAAGTACTAGAACCAGCCTTCAACCACGGCGTCAAAATGGTGTCGATGGGCTTTTTGATCGATCGCGACCAACCCGTCATCTGGCGAGGCCCGATGTTGAATGGCGTGATTCGCCAGTTTCTTTATCAGGTCACCTGGGGCGAATTGGATTATCTCGTAGTGGACTTACCACCGGGTACGGGCGATGCGCAGTTGACCTTAGCCCAAGCGGTGCCCATGGCTGGAGCCGTGATCGTCACCACGCCACAAAACGTGGCCCTGTCTGATGCCCGACGCGGCTTGAAAATGTTCCAGCAGCTCAATGTGCCGGTCATTGGCATTGTGGAAAATATGAGCTACTTCATCCCGCCAGACATGCCCGAAAAGCAATACGACATCTTTGGTTCTGGCGGTGGCGAAAAAGCTGCAACAGAATTGGGTGTCCCCCTGATTGGCTGCGTGCCACTGGAGATGGACGTACGAGAAGGCGGCGATAACGGTATCCCCATCGTGGTCAAACACCCGGAAAGTGCGTCAGCTAAGGCGCTCGTTGAGATTGCTAAGTCCGTCGCGGGCAAGGTCTCTGTCGCAGCGTTAGCCTCCTAGCGTCTCTTCGCAACAGGGTCATGGGTTCGAGGCCACGCTTAATCCAGTTAACGAATCTCCTGGATCTGGGCCGGGAATCCAGCTTGTTGTAACTGATTCAACATCGCTTGAGCCTCTGCCATGGTGGGATAGGCCCCCGCCTGCATGTATACCTGGCCGTTGAATCGAAGGCGAAAGGCGTCTGGTACTTGCGATCGCACCGCTGCTTGCGCTGCATCATCAGCGGCCGCCACCAACACCTTATAGTTCAGTCCTAACGAAGTCGCCAAGGATGGCGGGGGCGGCGGGCCATCGGTTGGGAGACCAGCGGCAGCTCCAGCCGTAAACACCTCGGGCAGGCTGCTACCGCCAGAGCCTAAGGGAATGTCACGGGCGGGCACTGCAAGGCGCTGGCTATTGCTATTGGCAAGCGGCGCCTCCGTAGCCGGTACTTCGGGAACTTCCGGTAAATGCTCCCCCGTTTCTAGGGCATAGGCCAGATCGGTAGCTAGCCCTGAGTTAGATGAAGATGAGGCTAATGGTTTCACCGACGTCTCCGGTGGCGGAATGACGGGGATGCTGATCGCCTCTGCTAGCGTTAATTCAGCGGCGGATTCAGGCGTGGACGGCAGCGCTGAGGGCACGTCTTCGCCTGGTTTTGGCAATGGGGCCAACAGTCCCGTCTCAGCAGGCTCACTCGTGGCTGTGGGTAAGGGAGCGATCTCGGCCTCAGCCTCAAAGTTTGCTGCCAATGTTTGGGTGGCATCCCGCAGCGGCAGTAAATCCACGTTACTCAGAGCGACAGTGGCGGCGATCGCTGGGGTGAAACTAATATCAACAGCATTAACCGCATCAGCCGTTGCGCCGATTTCTTGGCTGAGGCGATCGCCCAAGGTTGCTCCTGACAAGTCTTCAAAATTTGTTGGTGTGGGTACTGCTGCAACCTCAGACACCGCAGGAGCCTCATCCACAACTGATGCTTCCTCGACCGGCAATGGTTCCGCGTTAGCCGCCAACGGCTCGGTTTCGTTCTCGGCTGCAGGGGCTGTTGCTGTAGAAGCAGTCGGCAGCGGCTCTGTGGGGGATGCTGCGGCAATTTCCGTAGAGGACGTTGGAGTTGCGGCCGATGGTGGCGCTGGGATAGCGGCTGAAGGATTAGCGGCGATCTCCCTAGTTGCAGTCGGCATTTCTCCTGGCGCGGTCGCTGCCGAGGTCGTCATCGGTGGAGACGGCTGAGTGGCTCCAGGCGGCCGTCTATCTGACACCGCAGCCCAATCGGCATAGTCAACGATGCTGTTGCGGCGGTTACGGGAGATTTGGTTGCCCCGTAGCTGTGGTCGAGCCTCAGCATGCATAATCAGCCCGTCTAAATTCCCGAAAATTTGGTTGTTAACAATTTCGGGTGCGGCCTCCGGAGCGACCGTAATGCCAACGCCGGTATTTTCAAAAACATTCCCATCAATCTGAGCGGTCGATGGCCCAGCAATCACTAGGCCTGTCTTACCATTACCCGCAAAATAATTACCGCGAATCACTGGGGCTCCCGCCCCAGCGAGATAGATACCCGTCGCCCCATTTTCTACAAAGGCACTTTCTAACACGATTGGACTGCCTGACTCCACCCACAGCCCAGTGCCTTCGGAGTGAGAATTAGAGACCGACACGTTAGCCAGTCCGGCATTATCCGCCCCCAAGATGGCTACATTCTGTATTCCCGCTGTGCGGCTGTAGTAAGTCCCCCCGCCTTGAATCGTCACCTCTGCCGCATTTGGCCCTGCCATACCTTGAATAGTGACGCCCGACTGCATCTGGAGTGGAAACGTTTCTCCGCTTGCCGTGCCGTAGGTGCCCCGCGCCAGCAAAATTAGAGTATTGGCCTCAGCCACCGCCAACGCGTAAGTGATAGTTTGGTACGGGCGTAATTGGCTGCCATCGCCCACCGCGTCATCGCCTGAGTTCGCATTTACATGTAGAACCGTGTAGCCTTCTGGCTCGCGAGGGGTTTGGGCAATTTCTGCCGGAGGCATCGTGACGTTGGTGGCAGTCTGCTCCAAGGCGATCGCAGCCCCAGCGGCCAACCAGCCAGACCAGACCACCAGCCCGCTAACACAGACAGTTGGCACTACATTTTGGAAACGAGCCATCGGAACTACCCCCCATTGAATCCTGGGAATGCGTCATTGTAATAACGCAGATATCCATGGCGGATTTACGAAATTCATTAAACTTAACCCAAATGTAGTGCTTTGGGTTCGGGGTTGGCACCAGATTAAGGGGTGGGCGGGGCAAGCCGTACAGCTTTAATCAGTTTTCCTGAGGTCAACTATGTCATCCTTACGGCCATACTGTTGAGAGGTATTGGCTTAGTGCTGAGTAAGTGTCGAGCCAACGGCTTTTAGTCTGTAGGCCAAGGCCGTCGTTGATTGAACTTTCAAAGTTCAGTGTCTAAAATGACAAAATCCTGACGAGGGCCGGTCGAGAGAGAACGATAGGAGAGTATGGGAATTATTTGGGCCAGTAAATCTCTCAAGCGCTTTGAACTGGTGTTGAAAAGTTTGCACAAGTTACCTGGAATCCAGCTATTCCGCTCTAAACCGGTGGTGCTCGTCGTCCAGACAGCGCTGAAGTGGCAGCGTGATGACTGTTTGGAAATGGGGGCGGCCCTGTCCTATTACGCCTTATTTTCCCTGTTCCCGACGGTGCTCATCGTATTGAGTATTGTGGGTGCCTTTATCGGCCCCGAAAGTGGTGCCGCTGAGCAGGTTTTGTTGTTTGCCCGTAACAGCTTGCCGCCAGAGGCCTACTCTCTCGTTGACAACACTCTCAGTCAGCTCAATCGCAATAGCCTAGAAGCTGGGATTATCAGCATTTTGATTCTGTGCTTTACCGCTAGCGGGGTCTTTGGGGCGCTGACGCGATCGATGAACAAAATTTGGCAGGTCGACTTAGAAAAAAAGCATCAAACTGGGGTGAAATCGGCAGCGAAGAACTTCATGAGAAATCGCTTTCTCGCTTTCATGTTGGTGCTCAGTACCTCAGCCTTGATTTTCATGTCGCTGGTTTCCAAAATCGTTATTGAAGTAATCATTGAAGTCTTTCAAGATTTAGAAAATGCCGTCGGCATTTTTCAAATTGATGACTTGCTAGTGCTCAAAGCTTTGCAAACGAGTACGTCATATTTGGGTATTTCAGCGATTATTATGCTGCTGTTTCGGGTATTACCGAATACGCGCATCTGCTGGGGTGATGTATTTTTGGGCAGCCTCGCTACGTCCGGACTGTTCATGCTGCTGCAGCACCTAGCGAGCAACAGCATTATTCGCTTTGGTGAACAGTTCCTTTCCTACGGAGCCGTAGGGAGTGTCATGATTTTGCTGCTGTGGATCTTTTTGAGTTGCCAAGTTTTCTTTTTGGGCTGTGAGCTGACCTACGTTTACACCTATTTGTTTGGCAGCCGCAGCGGTATCTTTGCTAGCCCGCAGAGCTTTAGAGCCACACCAGAAAAATAGCCCTTTGTACTCAAGCGACGATCATCGGCTACCAGAGGAAGCTTGTCAGGATTCGTTAGGGGCGATCGCGATTAAATTGTTGAAAAGCTTTAAGGAAAGAGCGTCATTATTTGACTATTGAAAACCTCAATACCTCTGGATTAGAAAGTCTTTGGTATTGGATGGCGCTGTGCCCATAGTTCGTGAAATCAAGGGCTCTGGAAAGCTGCTGCCCGATCGCCGCTACTGGTTTTCGGCCGCGATCGCTCATGCTCCGCGACATCGCGTGATCCGGGTGGAATTGACATGGGCTAGACTGTGAGGGAATGCTGGTGCTCGGCGACCGCATCGCCAAGTTTTATCAGCCGTGATGGAAGAAGTAGGGTATTCACAGATAACCTGGCCTATGACTACACAAACCGCGTCCCAAGAGAAAGGCATCTTGATGTCTGAAAATGCTTTGACCCACGTCAAAATGCTCAAAGAGCAGCAAGGTGGCAAAGACCTCTGTCTGCGCGTAGGGGTGCGACAGGGAGGGTGTTCTGGCATGTCTTACATGATGGATTTTGAGGATCCCTCGAACATCAACAGCGAGCATGACGAAGTCTACGACTATGATGGCTTCCGGGTTATCTGCGATCGCAAGAGTCTCCTCTATCTATATGGCCTCATGCTGGACTACAGTAATGCCCTGATTGGCGGTGGCTTCCAGTTTACGAATCCCAATGCCGCCCAAACCTGCGGCTGTGGTAAGTCGTTTGGCACTTAAGGTCCGCGATCGCTCATCAATTTAGCTGCATCCTTTCGTTTACAGCAGGTTTAGTTTCCTTAAGGGCTGAACCTGCTGTACGCTTTATGACGGTGATTTTGGAAAACCTCAACTATGGCCGAAAGTGCTGAAGCGCTATTTGAGCAAGGCATTGAACAATACAAAGCGGGCGCGAGCGCGAGTGAGTTAATTCCTGTTTTTACGGAAGTCTGCGACCTTGCCCCTAAAAGCAGTCCTGCCCTCACCTGCTTGGCTTGGCTGTACGTTCTCGAAGATAAGCCCAATGCAGCTTTGAAGTCAGCCCAGCGAGCCGTTAAGCTGGCGCCTCAAGATGCTCAGGGGCGGGTCACTTTGGCTTTGGCCCTGCTGGATA
>CAZFWL010000116.1:0-7629 GCA_964522775.1 uncultured Halomicronema sp. | reverse complement strand
ATCGCATCAGCCAGTTCAACACCGATATCGATAATCCCGACCAACGGATCGCCGAGGATGTGCGCAGCTTCACCCAGGAGTCTTTGACCCTGGTCTTGGTGGTCGCTTCGTCCCTGCTGGAAATTGCTGCCTTTAGCGGTGTGCTGTGGGGCATTTCGCGGGAATTAGTACTGTTTCTGATCGGTTATGCGATCGTCGGCACCATTTTTACGGTCGGCGTGTTTGGGAAGCCCTTGGTGCGGCTCAACTTTGAGCAACTGAAACGCGAAGCCGATTTCCGGTTTGGTCTTGTCCGCATTCGCGAAAATGCGGAAGCGATCGCCTTTTATCAAGGTGAAGAGCAGGAATCGACCCAAGTCCATAACCGCTTTATGCGAGCCTTCGAGAACTATAAGCGACTGCTCAAATGGCAACTGGGTCTCAACGGTCTGACGAATGCCTACGAATTTATCCCCTTTGTCTTGCCAGCGCTGGTCGTGGCGCCTGCTGTTTTCAGCGGCGATTTAGAAGTGGGCAAAGTGAGTGAAGCCCAAGGTGCCTTCATTCGGGTCTTCTTTTCGCTCAACGTGATTGTTGATCGCTTTCAGGCGCTCACCGCTTTTGGCGCAGGCATCGACCGACTGCACGACTTTGCCACTTCCCTCGGCCACATTGAGCATAAAAAAGATGCGGCTGACTTGCTCGCGACGGAGTCGGATGCAGAGGCCACTGAGGAGGCAGCGATCGCCGAAGTTGTCCCCGCTTCCACCTCAGAAGAATCTGTTACCACGCCAACCCACCCCCTTATCGCGCAAGAAACCGCCCCCCAACTGAGTCTGCAACACCTGACGCTACAAACCCCCAACTACCAACGCACCTTGATCGAAGACCTAACTCTAGATCTTGATACCGACAGTTCGCTACTGGTTGCGGGGCCTAGCGGGTGCGGCAAGAGTTCGCTATTGCGAGCGATCGCAGGGTTGTGGAACTCCGGTGACGGCACCATCCAACGTCCTGAACTGGAAGATTTGCTCTTCCTTCCCCAAAAGCCGTACATGATTCTCGGCACTTTACGTCAGCAATTGCTCTATCCCTATGCCGACGCTGAAATTACGGATGAGCAAATGTCTGCTGCGCTCAAAACAGTCAATCTACCTGACCTGGCCGAACGCTTTGGCGGCTTTGACGCTGAGGAAGAATGGGGCGACGTGCTCTCATTAGGTGAACAGCAGCGGCTGAGTTTTGCCCGCGTGCTGCTACATTCCCCGCGCTACGCTGTGTTAGACGAAGCTACCAGCGCCCTTGATCGCGACAACGAAGCCCAGCTTTATGAGGCGCTAGAGGCCACATCGACCACCTATCTCAGCGTCGGCCACCATGAATCGTTGGAAGATCACCACCGCTGGCTACTCCGCCTCGTCGAAGACCACAGTTGGCAGCTTTCTGCATTACCGTAGTTCGAACCGTCGAGCAACATAACCTTCTGCCCCCTCTGAAATAATTCGTTATTGGAATTAGTCAGAGCAGATTTATCAATTACACATGACACTCACCAATAACCTTCCGTCCCTGGAAGGCTGTACCTTTTTGGGTGAAATTCTGAATTCTGAATTGCGAAACTCTGATTTTTTTCTAGCGATTCTTTTTCTAGATTCTCTACTTCTTCCCGATTGCTGATTAGATTGCAAATAATCGCGCCGGAGATGCCCCCAAGAGGGAAGTTGAATGCATGAAAGTTTCAGGGAAATCCATCTAAATCTTTGTAACTACAAGATCGTGTCTGTGATCGCGTCTGCTCACTATTAGCAGTCTGAAGCAGGCAGGTTTTCTTGGCGGTTTGCTCCACTCAACCATCACTGTTCAAACAAAGCAGTGACGTGTTTTGGAGTATTTTGCCGCATTCTTTCATCTATTGGAGACCTTCAAAATGACTGATCAAGCAAATCCCTTCATTCGTCTTGGTGATGATGGCGACCAAGCCCCAAGACTGCAATATTCAGTGCCTGAATCAACCAACTACGTGGGCACTAGCGTCATCTCAATTGACATCGAAGAATCGTTTCTGAATAAAGAAACGCTCGAAACTATTCGCGAAAACCTCAAGGAAAAGCAAACTCCACCATCAAAACCAAAGCCAGGTAAACCAGCCCCTGGCGGCATCACGACAAAAACGAATAAAGTGGCACTTCGGTCAAAAGAGCTAGTCCTCGCCAACGCTAAACAAGAGGCCGATTTAGTGCTTGAAAAGCCATACAGCCAGTATATCTATCGCCCCTATGAGGGCATGCTGGGCTTCGGTGGGGTCAATGTCTATAAACCTCGACCTCGACCCCCCGAAAAAATCTTTCCAAAGATTCTATTTTTTGAAAAGCTACAAATCTCAAATTTTTTGGGCAACTACGGAGCCGGTCGAGTCATCAAAACGTTTTCGCTCTTTCCTGGAGAGAAAACTAAAATCTCCATCAAGACCTACGAAAAGACCATCGAAACTGAGTCACAAAAGCGTAACGTAGGCTCTTCGATTCTTGACTCGGTCACTGAAGAAGCCGCGATCGATTTTGAAAACAGTATTGCAACTGAGTCTTCTTCTAAATACGAAGAAAGCGAATCCGATATTCTCAACTCGCAGCGCGATCTCAGCAAAAAAGAGGGCGAAGGCTCGGCCAACGTTCTTTGGGGATTGGTCAAAGCTGGCGGCAAGGGCGGCTCTGAAAGCGAGTCTGAACAAACCGGTGAATGGGGGACTCGTAGCGCTCGGGAAGAGTTTGCCAAAACTGTCTCAAATGCTTTGTTCAAGCATTCCGCTCGGGCTTCTGCCAAACGCGACGTAGAAATCAATACTAGCTCAGAGGTTTCGTCGGAGACTTCAACAGAGAAAGGCAGTGAGCAGTCAATTGAGCGCGTTATCGAAAACGTTAACGTCAGCAGAACCTTGAATTTGGTTTTTCGACAGATGGTACAAGAATTCGTCTCAGTGCTGCATTTGACTGATGTCAGAATCGCGCTCTACGACGAGTCGAGTGGCCCCTATCCACAATACTCGATTAATGAACTTGATCAGTTTTTGGATGACTATTTTATCGATAGCCCCAAAACTAGAGCTATTGTCAAGAACAGCATTATTCGAGAACTGTACTACATCTTTAATTATCAAGATGAACCCAGACAGTTCTTGGACAAAGTGACCTTGAAGTTTCCCGAAGAGAATTCAGAGGGATTAGGTATCAGCTTTCCTGAAAGCATTGAGTATTTGAGGATCAAGAAAGATCAAAAAGATCGCTTAACTGACCGGGAATATATCGAAGTTCCTGGAGTGATTCTCAAAGAGAATATCATCACTATGCGGACAGAAGGCGTTGTGGTGGATGCCTTCTTGGGGCAGGGAGAATGTTTAGATGCTTACTCACAGGGATTACAAACCGAAGCTGTACGCGAACTACAGTTAAATAATGAACTGAAAGAACAAGCGGTGAAGAAACACTTCTTGGCGAGGGAAATTATTACGACTGAGAATACGGCACAAGCCTCTTTGTTTGGTGAAGTTTTTCCCTGTCCAGAGGTGATCGAATCAGATGCCGAGGAGGACGACTAGATCGATGAGTAATCTCAGTCAAATTTTGTCCCGAGTTGCTGCCAATGTAGATGCGATCGAGGATAGAGTAACCGGTAAAGTTGATGAGATTCTAGATGAATCGGTGCTGAGTTCACCAATGGCGAATTTCAAAACGCCTAAAGCGGGTGAGGTGACACTTTTTGGCCATTTCGTCTGGGATCCGGAACTCACTGATCAAGAGGAAATCGAAATTCTACTGTCAGAAGACCCAACTGTACATTGGAGTCCATCGGTGCTTGATTTCATGGAAGCGACCGATTTATCGCCCAAATATTCCATCGGTGGGTTTGAAGCTTTGCTAGCAGAGATTGCCAAGCATAAGCCTGACAGTATCTCTCGGCTAAATTTCTTCACCCATGGCAACTCAGTTCTCCTAGGGATGTCCGGAACGATTGATTCTTCAAACGTTTATTTCGACTCGTACATTGATGAGGTAAAACTGGACTTTTATGCCCAGGATGGCTTGAGTATCCTCTACGAGAAAAAGGGCAAAGCAAAGGAGGCAACCATTGCCGACATCCGTCAGCGGTTTAAGGAAAATGCGGTTTTTGTGGTGTATTCGTGCAACTCGGCGGTTGAAACTGGATTGTTGAAATCGTTGAGTCAGTTACTGAATGTCACAATCATTGGTTTCAATAACCAGATTTTGTACTGTCCACCTGTGCAAGATAAGCCGCCATTCAAACGCAAGAACACCCGCATTGGCATCAGCAAGAACGATGGCGGCTGTAGCAAAAACGCCAAAGTCAAGGATTGGCGATCGCTCATCAACGATGAGTCTGCTGTCCGCGTGCAGCCTGGTTGAGGAAGTTCTTGCCGTCTATACCTTGATTTAGCTCTCACCTGGCTTCAGTCACATGATTACCGAATGAGCAGGCGGAATCAAATTCATTGCGTAGGGGCTTTTGTCCAACCGCTCGTTCTCGCCTCATCTTCTGAACAAAACCAGCGCTCGCCTCTATCAGCATCGATCTGGGTGATGGCGTAGTCTTCCATTCCTGGCATATGGTAGTACTTGCGACCAGAATTCCAGGAAATATTGCCTTTGATATTGCAGTTAGGATCAAGAGCTCTCGTAATCCTGGGTGTTACATCATCAATGACCGCGCCTGAACCGGCATTACCAGTCAAACCCTTCAGAATTGGCAATCCTGCCAGAAGGAGGAGCACTAGACCTACCACCGTGGCTCCCAGGCTAATAAATAAATCTAGGCCTTGCTCTTGACGGTTCCGTTTTGGGACTGGCTTGGTGGGCGAATTTGATCGCCTACGCACTTTGCTCTGACTACTGATTGGCCGCAGTTCGACACCTTGTATGGTGGCACTGTCTGCCCGAAGACGCCCGTCTGACTGTAAAGAGGCGCTGTACAGAATTTTGTCGCCCACTCTGGGGTCACGAACGGCTCTGCGGATCGCCGCGATGTGGATAAAAACATCCTGGGAGCCATCTTCCGGCTTAATGAAGCCAAAGCCGCGATCGCTTTTCCAGGCTTTAAGTGTCCCTTGTTGACGACTTTCGATCATCAGAGCTAATTTCAACCAATATTGTCAGCGCTTCCATCTGGTAGATGACAAGGCTTTTATCGTTGCGCCCATGATTGTCAGCTTATCCAAGATGCTTAAGACTCAGCCGTATTCGTTTAGAGAACAGAACATTTAGTTAGTAAAAAACATTTGCAGTATAAGAATTGCCATGAAATAATAGGAGATTGTGTCTCTCGTTATTAAGGCTGATCTAACTTGTCATGGCTAAAGGCGTTCGTTTAGTAATTACTCTTGAGTGCACCGAGTGTCGCACCAACAACGATAAGCGGTCGAATGGGGTTTCTCGATACACGACTGAAAAGAACCGTCGTAACACCCCTAGCCGTATCGAACTGAAGAAATTCTGCACACACTGCAACAAGCACACCGTGCATAAAGAGATTAAGTAGTCTCTCCGTCAATTAAGCATTCACAAGCAATAAAGGTAGGTTCTGTAATGGCATACTTCCGTCGTCGCCTGTCCCCCATCAAGCCGGGTGACGCTATTGATTACAAAGATGTTGATTTGCTCCGCAAGTTTATTACTGAGCGTGGCAAGATTTTGCCCCGTCGCATTTCGGGGTTGACCGCTAAGCAACAGCGCGACTTGACTACCGCTATTAAGCGGGCGCGGATGTTGGCGCTATTGCCCTATGTGAATACGGAAGGCTAATTAGCGCGCTGCGCTGAGCCGCTATGCTGCAAATGTCGTGACAATCGTGGGAAACGTGAGGGGCTGTGGAAAAGGGGACGCTTGTCGAATTCCAGGTCAAGGGAAGTTCCCGCTTAGGTGTTTTAGATCGGCCTGAGGGCAAAAAAAACTGGATCATTCTCGATGACCAGGGCCAGTCCCACACCGTTCACCCTCGTTCATTGACGTTTCAGCTATCGGGGCAAGTCTTTGAGCCCGAAAGTGTCAGGAATATTCTGGCGGAAGCGGCAGAATACATTGACCCCAGTAACTTGGAAGTTGCCTGGGAGCTATTGAGCGAGACCGACGAATCAACGGATCCTGCTGCTCTAGCGCAGTTGCTGTTCTCTGATCAGGGAGCAGCTTTTTGCTATGCGGCTCATCAGATGCTGTCGGCCGACAAAATCTATTTCAAGCAAAAGGGCGATCGCTACGAACCACGCTCAGCTAATCAAGTCCAAGAGCTGCTGCATCAGATTGAAAAGGAAGCCCAACGCAAGGCCGAATGGGAAGGGTTTTTGTCACGGGTTCAACAACGTCTCGCGGGTGAGTCGATAGAATGGCAGAAGAGCGATCGCCCGCGCTTGGAAGTAATCGAGAAATTAGCATTACTGGGCGAAGAATCGAATCAAAAAGCCTCGGCTCAGGAAATTTTGTCTGCTTTGGGTCGAAGCTTTAGCCAAGAATCAGCGTTTAACTTGCTGGTCGATTTGGGGGTTTGGCAACAACACGAAAATCTGGAACTGCGTCGTCGTCAGGTTCCAGTGACTTTTTCAGAGGCTCTCCTCACTATGGCGCAACATCGCCTGAGCAATCCGCCACCCGATGCCGATGCCAATCGGCTTGATTTGACCGGCCTCAAAACTTACACCATTGACGACGAAAGCACTCGTGAGATTGATGATGCTCTGAGCGTTGAAACCTTACCCGATGGTCAGCAGCGGTTATGGGTTCACATTGCCGATCCGACTCGCTGGCTAATTCCGGGCGATGATTTGGATATGGAAGCCCGGCGGCGTTGCACCACGGTTTACCTGCCGACGGGCATGGTGCCGATGTTTCCGCTAGAACTGGCGACTGGTCCCATGAGCCTGGTTCAGGGAGAAGTCCATTGTGCCCTGAGCTTTGGGGTGGTGCTGACTGAGGCCGGGGCGATCGCCGACTACCAAATTGCTGCCAGCCTGGTGAAGCCGACCTATCGCCTCACCTACGAAGACGTTGATGAAATGCTGGATTTAGGCATTCAGGCGGAACCAGAGTTATTAGCGATCGCCCATTGGGCTAAAGTGCGTGAGCAGTGGCGGGCACAGCAGGGAGCCATCAACATTCACATGCCAGAGACCTCGATTCGAGTGTCGCAGTATGACGAACAAGAAGCCATCGAGATCAAGATGCTGGACGATTCGCCAGCGCGCGAACTGGTGGCGGAAATGATGATTTTGACGGGCGAAGTTGCGGCTCGCTACGGCCAAGACCATGCCTTGGCGATGCCGTTCCGCAGTCAGCCCCAACCAGAACTGCCGCCTGAAGAAGAACTGATGCAGTTACCGTCGGCGTTGGTGCGCTACTCTGCCATTCGTCGCTGTATGCCCCGGAGTGAGATGGGCATTACTCCGGCCCGCCACGCCACTTTAGGATTGGAAGGCTATAGCCAGGTCACATCACCAATTCGCCGCTATACCGACTTGCTGGCGCATTTCCAAATTAAGGCACACCTGCGGGGCGAACCGTTGCCCTTCTCTTCTGAAGAAATTACCGAGTTGCCCCAAGGGGTGAGTTCGGGGGCTTATGAAGCTGTCTTGGTGGAGCGGCAGACCAAACG
>CAZFWL010000115.1:0-7647 GCA_964522775.1 uncultured Halomicronema sp. | reverse complement strand
CGCCCAGCAGGTATTTGGAATTCCACTAATGTTTGAACGCTTCACAGAAAAAGCTATTAAAGTCATCATGCTCGCCCAGGAAGAGGCCCGCCGTTTGGGCCATAACTTCGTGGGGACAGAGCAAATTCTCCTTGGTCTCATAGGAGAAGGTACCGGCGTCGCCGCCAAAGTACTCAAATCGATGGGCGTCAATCTCAAAGATGCGCGCATTGAAGTTGAGAAAATCATTGGTCGCGGTTCTGGATTTGTAGCCGTTGAGATTCCCTTTACTCCGCGTGCTAAGCGGGTTTTGGAGCTCTCTCTCGAAGAAGCTCGTCAACTGGGACATAACTATATCGGCACAGAACATTTGTTGCTAGGGCTGATTCGCGAAGGCGAAGGCGTCGCTGCCCGCGTCTTGGAAAACCTGGGCGTAGATCTGTCAAAAGTTCGGACTCAAGTCATTCGTATGTTGGGAGAAACCGCTGAGGTTTCCTCCGGTGGTAGCCAAGGGCGAACCAAAACCCCGACCCTGGATGAGTTTGGTTCCAATCTGACTCAAATGGCCGGTGAGGGCAAACTTGATCCCGTCGTTGGTCGTCAGAAAGAGATTGAACGAGTTATTCAGATTCTGGGGCGTCGGACGAAGAATAACCCGGTGCTAATTGGTGAGCCTGGTGTCGGTAAAACGGCGATCGCAGAGGGCTTAGCCCAACGCATCACCAATGGTGACATTCCTGACATTTTGGAAGAAAAACGGGTTGTCACTTTGGACATTGGTTTGCTGGTTGCCGGTACCAAATATCGTGGTGAATTTGAAGAACGGCTGAAGAAGATCATGGATGAAATCCGCTCTGCGGGTAACGTCATCCTGGTCATTGACGAGGTTCATACTCTCATCGGTGCCGGGGCTGCCGAGGGCGCGATTGATGCTGCCAATATCTTGAAGCCTGCTTTGGCCCGTGGTGAACTGCAATGTATCGGTGCGACGACGTTAGATGAATACCGTAAGCACATTGAGCGTGATGCGGCTCTAGAGCGTCGTTTCCAGCCGGTAATGGTCGGTGAGCCGAGCATCGAGGAAACCATCGAGATTCTTCATGGTTTGCGCGATCGCTATGAGCAGCACCATAAACTCAAGATCACTGATGACGCTTTGGATGCGGCGGCGAAACTGTCGGATCGATATATTTCTGACCGCTATTTGCCTGATAAGGCCATTGACTTGATTGACGAAGCGGGTTCTCGGGTTCGCTTGATCAATTCTCAGTTGCCTCCTGCCGCAAAAGAACTGGATAAGGAACTGCGTCAAGTTCTTAAGGATAAGGACAACGCTGTTCGATCCCAGGATTTTGATACCGCTGGTGAGCTGCGCGATCGCGAGATGGAAATCAAAGCGGAAATCCGCAGCATTGCCCAAAATAAGAAGTCGGAAGACGAGAACGGCGACGACATGCCCTCTGTCGACGAAGAGGACATTGCTCAAATCGTTGCATCCTGGACGGGCGTTCCTGTCAGCAAGCTAACTGAGTCTGAATCCGAGAAGCTGCTGCATATGGAAGATACGCTGCACCAGCGATTGATTGGTCAGGACGAAGCCGTGAAGGCGATTTCTCGTGCCATTCGTCGTGCCCGGGTAGGTCTTAAGAATCCCAACCGTCCCATCGCTAGCTTTATCTTCTCTGGTCCCACTGGGGTCGGTAAGACTGAGTTGACCAAGGCGTTGGCGGCTTACTTCTTCGGTTCTGAAGACGCCATGATTCGCTTAGATATGTCCGAATTTATGGAGCGTCACACCGTTTCTAAGCTCATTGGTTCCCCTCCTGGATATGTTGGTTACAGCGAAGGTGGTCAACTCACCGAAGCTGTTCGTCGTCGGCCATATACCGTAGTGCTATTCGACGAGATTGAAAAGGCTCATCCTGATGTATTTAACATGCTGCTGCAAATCTTGGAGGATGGTCGGTTGACCGATGCCAAGGGTCGCACAGTGGACTTCAAGAATACGCTGCTGATTATGACCTCTAACATTGGTTCTAAGGTCATTGAGAAAGGTGGCGGCGGTCTTGGCTTCGACTTTGAGGATGATCAGGCTGAGTCTCAGTACAATCGCATACGTTCTTTGGTGAACGAAGAACTGAAGCAATACTTCCGTCCTGAGTTCTTAAATCGACTGGATGAGATTATCGTCTTCCGTCAGCTCACCAAGGACGAGGTCAAGGATATTGCCGATATCTTGCTGAAAGAAGTCTTCAGCCGCTTGCTGGAGCAAGGGATTGAACTGCAAGTTACCGAGCGATTCAAAGATCGGCTCGTGGAAGAGGGCTACAACCCAAGCTACGGAGCACGGCCCTTGCGGCGAGCCATCATGCGTCTGCTAGAAGATACTTTGGCCGAAGAAATTCTTTCTGGCCGTTTACAAGATGGCAATACAGCTTCCGTTGATGTCGATGATGCTGGCAAGGTGGTCATTCAGCCCGGTGAACAACAGCGGGAGCTGCTTTCCGCCGCGGACTAATGCGCTGACAACAGTTCATTTTTGAAAAACTCGTTGATAGTTTTGAAAAGGGAACGCTGCATGCAGCGTTCCCTTTTTTTGTAAACATTCCTTAATCAACTTCTCAGATATCTTGTCGAGATCAGGCTCTAACCTTAATAATGATTGACAACAGTTTATGGTTGTCTGCAGCTACGGGCACATGCAAAGACTTGCATGCCAGCCTGTTACATGTCTGACCTCTATGTAACTGTGAGCGTTAAGAAATCTTGCTGACTCGGCAGTTGGGAGTATTGACATGGGCCTGATTAAGAATATTTTAGGGGGCATTTTTGGCCTCATCGGCGGTATTTTTGGCAGCATTGCCAAAATCTTTGGAGTGGGCAAGCAGGGCGAATTTTATATGGAGTTAGATGACGCGGCACAGCCTATTGCTGACGCCGTGAAAGCAGTCGTCGCTGATGAGCCTGCGACTGATGCCGCTGCTCCAGTCGCAGTGGCTTCGACTACTCAATCTGAACAGGCGTCCTTTAAAGAGCAGATTCCGGCTACACCCCCAGCAGCAACACAGTCGACGCCTGCTCAGCAGGTTGCAACGGTTGAGGCAAAAATGCCTGAGGTTGCGAATTTTGCGACTGACTATTTGGTTAATCCCAAAACTAACTTTTCTCCTCGGCGACGTCCTGGTCCTAGCTTGTCTTCCTTCAAAGGCATGGCGAAAGATATGGGCCGACGCTCACCTTCGATGAGCTAAGCCTGATTTGGGCTAGTTAAAATCCGTCTTCCATGGTTCTGGTGGATTCACGCTGAGGCGTGGGGCCACCAGTTTTTTGTGACTCACGTCGATGATATTTTCTTTGCAGTCGCGTTATCTCTATAGCTGAAAGCGTTATCCTAAGAATCTCAGATTTAAGACAATATCGGTGCAGGTGTATTAGGTTGCGTTATGGGGAGGCGATCGCGGTCACAACAATCTTGGCGTCCCTGGGCACTGCTCTCGGTATTGCCGATGCTGATGTTAGGGCAGAGCTACATTAAAGCTGAGTTGAGAGAGCCAGAGGCGATTTTAGTGCTCGGGGGCGCTGCGGAAAGAGAGCATTTTGCAGCCGAATTGGCTAATCAACATCCTGAGCTGGAGGTGTGGGTGTCATCAGGAACGAATCCAGAGTATGCTCAATGGCTGTTTCAAGAGGCCAACGTTCCCCCTGAACGTGTGCATTTAGACTATCGTGCGGTGGATACCGTGACTAATTTCACCACTTTAGTCACCGACCTAAAAGCTGAAGGGGTCGAAAGTGTTTATTTGGTGACCTCGGACTACCATATGCGTCGAGCCAGCATCATCGCGCAAGTTGTCTTGGGGAGCCAAGATATCACCTTTGAGCCGATGCCGGTTCCCTCTGATTACGACATGGCTGAACCGCTACTAAGGGGATTGCGGGACGGAGCTCGTGCTGTGTTGTGGGTTTTCACTGGGCAAACTGGGTCGTCTTTAGGGCAGCGGCTCAGTAAGTCTTAGGGTGCATTTGCAGCATTTACGATAATCATTTCGATCTTTTGAGTTGAACTTAGCTGTACCTGCAACTACACCTATGCCCCAAAGGTTGACCTGATAATGCCTAAGGATTTGCTCTTTAAAACAGCGACGACGTTTAGAGTGATCGCTCATCCCTGAGAATTGTGAACCGATGATGGGAATGCTTACGCTCAAGAATGCAGAAAGCTACAATTAAGTCTCCTTTCAGCATTGTTCTTGCGGTATCGCCTGAAATTGTCTTATGCCTACCACCGTTGAATCTCCCTATACGCCGGAGCAAATCAAGGTCTGGTTTCGCGGCTTGCTCACCATTGCTTGGGCCGATGGCCACTTTGATGAAGAGGAAAAAAGCTTAATTACCTCCATGACGCAGGAGGAATTTGCTCCCAATATTGGCTTCTTCGATGCGATCGAGCCGATTTCTTCTGAAGAGCTGGCCACCGTCCTAGGAAAACAAGCGAGCACAGCCGAGGATTTTTTGCGCACAGCCGTTATGGTTGCCCTCGCAGACGGTGTCTATTCCACCGAGGAAGACCAAAAGCTGCATAGTTTTTGTGAGGCTCTAGGCATCGAGAATCAAATACTCGATTCCGTACGGGCCACTCTGTATGACCTGAAGGATCCTCAGGCCTTTGAGGACGACGGTGCTAAGGAGCATGGGCTGGAGCCTTTGAAGCCAGCTCGTGAATGGCTGGATCAGCTCGATGTCCAAGATCCCCGGTTAGCCCGCTTCATTTGTAAAATGGTGCCCTCGCAGTGTCCGTTCGAGCGAGATGTGACTTTATTCAAAAAGAAGATTGTTCACATCCCGCCCATGTGCAAGCTCAACCCACTATATGACCAGTTGGTGGGCTTGCGTTTTCGGGCCTTGTCTTACCTAGCGGATGACTGTGGCGAAGACGTAACGCCTTATCTATAAAGACATTGATTAAACGGATTTTTGACGGCTATGCTAAGTAGCTGAATTAGTTGACAATCGTTCTTTACGGGTTGCAGTAAGGGCAGTTACCCGGATCCGCAGTTTGCTGACCATCAGGATACATCTTGACCTGATCGCATTGGCAGCGCTGGCAGCGGTACGTCACTGATAAGGTCAGCAAGGTTGGCGTGCGACACCAAGCGCAGGGGAGTCCTGGATTGCGCTTGGCGATCGCGAATCCAGGACAATTACAGGCGGGGCAGCGCTGGGCAATGGTCTGGATTAAATGTTCAGTGGCTTCGGCAATGACCCCCATGCGGGAAGGATTGACGTGCGCGCGCATGTCGGTTTCGATATGCGCAGTACCTGTGATGGAACTTGCGAGGGTATTGTCGATCACCGTGACGAGGGCGTCCTTTGACTTAAGCCCCTTGGCGATCTCTGCGGGCGATCCGCCTTCAGCTGTCGGCATGACCACCAAACCATGCTCGGGAAATCCAACTTCTGTGGCAAAGGTCAATGCTTCTTCCACAGAGCGTATGGTTTGTGAGCGGTAGTTAGTCTGGGTGCTGATGGCTTGACCCACAATTTCTAAATCGTGCTTTTGGTCGAGCAGTAGAACGAGTTCGCGATCGCAAGGCACGAAGGGAATGTCCGGATGGGTACCAAAGCTACCTTCGCTAGCGATCGCTAAATCGCCGCCAGTGAGCTCTAGGGCAGCTTGGGCTTTGATGCGGGCCGTAGCTAATTGCTCCGCCGGGCGTTTGACATCGCGGGTAAAGGTGCCAAAGCGATCGGTGTTGAAATCAGATGGGACGTGGGTTGAAATGCCAAGGTTGGATTGCAAAAGGGGAGCGATCGCCTGCTCTTTGCCGTGCATCGTCGCTATGACTACCTGCCGTCCGGCAAACTCTGCAGGCGGTTTCTGAAGACTGGTCATAGACGGCACAGAATTGACGGAGAGGATATTCATTAACCTTGCCAATTATATGAGTGAGCGCATTTGATTTAGCGGCATCACCGAAGGCTGAGCTTGACGCTACAAACACCTCAGTCGAGCCCTTGCAGCGATAAGAGGAAAAGGGAGAGTCGATACCAAGATCATGGAGTCGGAAGGGAGCTCTCCCCAAGGCTTGTGATACTTGCTGGGGCAAGTTAGTACAGAAAAAGGTGCTAGGCGCTCATGCCTAATCGGTGTACAACGCTTTGCTCGAAGAGCCAAACACCAAATCATCAACATCAGTATCAGTAGACTGTGAAGCAGGCGTACTGTGTTTGAGAGGCTGGTGACGGGAGCGATGTCGTTGAGACATCACTTGCTCGGGATCAACACCATCAAATGTTGGGGGTAGCCAAACTCGGATAACGAGCAAGGCTCCTAATACGAGCAAAAATACACAAGCTACTAGTACTTGTATCCAAGGCGTTTCTAAAACTCCTCTGACAATGATTTCTCGCAGCACTGAAACAATGGAAACTTCGACCGCGACTCCGATAGAAACCCGATGCTCTTGCAAATAGATGATCAAAAGCCGAAACACCTCAACCAAAATCAGTAGGAATAAGATGTCGGAGGTGACGGTTTGAAACTGCAACGGAGGGAGTAGCGACAGCACCATTTCCCGTAGCTGCAGGACCATAAAGCTGAATAGCCCAATGCACAGGCAAACGACAATCAAATCTTGAACAGTTTCTAATACCCGAATGACACGGTCACTATTGAGCCAGCGGTACCAAGGTAGTGAAGTGGAAGAAGGATGATTCATCTTATTGAGAGGAGTATGTAAGTTTTATGACGTAGCGTCGGCAGGGTGCAGCATCAGCAATAGTGACAGACATCGACAGAGCACTCTTCTGCCAGGTAGCAGAGGGCTCGAAAACGCAAACTCACGACTTCCTCATACAGCGGATTGAGTTTGCACAGAGGGGGTACCTGGATGTGTATCCACTGCCCGATGCGTACGTCACGCTCAAACGGGCACTGGGCCGGAATGAGCTGGCAAATTAAATGGGCCTGGGTGGGATGACGTAGTTCTATCCGGTTCAGCCACTGACGCAAGGGGCGGAACACGTCACGGGAACTGTGCAACGGACTCCGCCAGGGTTGATTCGGGATGATTTGGCTGATCAATGAGCGCAACATGGTGATTTCGAGGTGAAAGTACGCCTGTTACCTCATAGCCTAGTCATAATCTTTGCGGATGACACTGCAATAAACATATAAGTTTCAATGATGTTTTATAGAGTGGGCTTATTGCGCGATCGCGCAATAAGCTGGCTGTCAGATGTGGCTCTGCGCCTCAATCCCGTGCCGCGATCGACGATGGGGCGATCGCTTTAATGGCTTCAGCTACCATCGGTGTCGAGTCATTAGCTCACGAGATGAATTGGCGCGTTCACAGTCCGCAGATCTGGACAATGGGCACGAAAAAGCCGAGGACAAATGCCCCCGGCCTTTACAGGGCTGTAGTGCTAGGCTTCAGCAGCCGTCTGGTCCACAGAACTGGTGAGCGTACAGCACTTCTGCATCACAGATGTAAGCAATGCCGGAATAATCTTCGAAAAACTTCGATGAAACCGTATCCGAAATTTTCAGTGCCATATCCCGAGTGTCGGTGAGTATCTCGAACTTGATGTTGGAGTTCGTGTCAGTAAAGCTCGGTTGGCCCGATGAGCGAACGTTGCGACTGCCTTTACCGCCAGTTTCGAGTACAG
>CAZFWL010000114.1:0-7653 GCA_964522775.1 uncultured Halomicronema sp. | reverse complement strand
ACTTACACCATAACATCAATCTTGGGTTTCCGGCTGAGTTGGCCGGGCGTTTACACGATCGCAACCTCGCTGCTGCTGAGATGGCTTTCAGCGATTTTGGATGCTCGCTTCCCGATTTTGGCATCGATAACGTCTCAATCTCCAATCAAAAACTTCGGTCTACTTCGCCTCACTACGTTCTGCTGCGACTCACTGCCGATGGCTGCTCAGGCCTCCGGCTGGCTGCACCGTTCTCATTGGCATTGCAGGCATGGGCTGAGGAGAATGGCCTCAAGTTGCTCAACTTGCACATCAAGCTCGGAGATTCCAGGACATGCAATCTAACTCTCTCAAGGCACCCAGTTTTATGAGCGGTTCCATGCCGGCGGCCTACATCACCCACATTGGTAAATATTTGCCGGGTGAGGCGATCGCCAATGACGCAATGGAGGACTACCTCGGCCGCGTTCACGGCAAAAAGTCCCGCGTCAAATCTCGCATTCTGAAAAGTAATGGCATTCAGCAGCGCTACTACGCGCTGGACCAGCAGCAACGCACGACCATCAGCAATCGGGAAATGGCTGCCGCCGCCGTGCGGGATGTGCTGAGTCAATCCGGGCTCGATCCGCGAGCAGTGGATTTACTAGCTTGCGGGACAACTTGGCCCGATCAGCTCGTGCCGGGGTTTGCCAGCATGGTACACGGCGAGCTGCCAGAGCTGGCCCCGCTGGAAGCGACTTCTCACTTGGGCGTCTGTTGTGCCGGGGTAGCCGCGCTGAAATATGCAACCTCTCAAGTGCAGTTGGGTCAAAAACGTCAGGCCGTTGCCGTGGCCTCGGAACTGGCATCGCGCTTGTTCAAACACACCCGCTTCGAGGCCGAGACGGACACCCAAGCAGGAGAAAACTTGCCTTTTGACACCGAGTTTTTGCGGTGGATGCTGTCGGATGGCGCGGGCGCAGTTTTGGTCAGCGATCGCCCCGCCCCCCAAGGACTTAGCCTCAAAGTCGAGTGGATTGAGTCGGTTTCCCATGCCAATGCTCACCCCGTATGTATGTATGCCGGAGTTGAGAGTCCTGACACGCTCAAAAGCTGGATGGATTATCCCTCTCAAGCGGAGGCCGCAGCAGATGGGGCCATTAACTTACGCCAAAACATTCGGTTGTTAGACAAGGTGGTTCAACTCGGGGTCGAGGGCTGGCTGCGCCTGATCGAAGCGGGTCGCGTTCGCCCCGACGAAGTGGATTGGCTGTTGTGCCACTATTCCTCGCACTTTTTCCGCAGTCAAATTATTGAACTGTTGGAAAAGGCGGGCTGCATGATTCCAGAGGAGAAGTGGTTCACCAATCTCTATACGCGGGGCAACACGGGCTGTGCATCGATTTATCTGATGTTGGAGGCACTGTTCCATTCGGGCAAATTGCAGCCGGGGCAAAAGATTTTTTGCTTTGTGCCGGAGAGTGGGCGGTTCACCACGGCTTACATCATGCTGACGGTCGTTAGCAACGATGAGATCCCCCCAACCCCCCTTAACAAGGGGGGCACGCCTAGCCAATTACTTGAGAGCCCTCTTACTCAAGGCGGCGGCGGGGGATCTGAGATCGCCCACACTACAAACTCGTCTGTTTTGCCCATCAATGCTGGAGGGATTCCCCCAACCCCCCTTCAAGAGGGGGGGAATGAGGTGTCGGCAGAACTGTTGCGGCAGTTGATGCTGGTGTGGCTAAGCTTCGATCGTGAACTGCGATCGGTGCCAATTATCAATCGGCTCAACCAGGGAACATTCACCCTAGAGGACTACAAGGCGATGCTGCGCAACCTTCGACCTCAGGTGGTGGACGGAGCCCGTTGGATTACCCGCGCGGCATCCAACATGACGAACTTTGAGCTGAGATCGCACCTCATCGGCCACGCCCGGGACGAGCACCGCGACTTTCAAATGCTAGAGCGGGATTATGTCTCCGTCGGGGGCGAACTCGCAGAAATTCTCAATGCCGAGCAAAACATTGGTTCTGAAGCTCTGTCAGCCTTCATTTTTCAGCGGGCCTCGCGGGAAAATCCCATCGATTTGCTAGGCAGCATCTTCATTGTGGAAGGGTTGGGCAATCGCATGGCGGGGCAATGGGCCGAGCAGATTCGTCAAACTTTATCGCTAGAAAAATCTCAGATTACGTTCTTGGGCTATCACGGGGAAAACGACGAAGCCCACGTCCAGAAGCTTGATGCCTTCCTGAATGCCGATTGGATGACGGCGGAAATCGCCGCCCGCATTGTCAAAACCGCTCAGGTCACTGCTCGCTTGTACCGCCTGCAACTAGAGGAGATTCAGTAAATGACTTACACGCCGGAAACGCGCGATCGCCAAGATCCCAATCATTGGGACGCCCTCTATTTCGATGCGGGTATCCCCGTTTACCCAAAGCCTACATGGTCAAAGACCTGCAAAGCTGGTCACGCAACTATTTGCTGCTGCCCATCAAAGTCATTGCCAACCTGGGGCTGGGGCTGATTATGACCGTAAAGCGGCTACTGCCCTTTCAGTTTCGCTCCTACTGGCTGATGCATCAGATGGCAGTGTGGTTTCTGAATACGTTTGCCACGCCGGAAGCCTGCTACCTGATCGTGCGGCATCTGGGCATCGGCTCCAACATCGTCAACTTTTTGATTGATAACGGCCCCGACCCCACGCTGCCGCGATCGAACCTGTACCCCCGCACGGTAGAGGATTTAGCTGACAACGCCTTTTTGGAGCACGACATCATCCTCTATAACTTTGTGCTGGACTACCACGCCGCACAACGGGCGAATCCCAACTGGGTGGAAGCGGTTCAGCATCGGGACATCGATTTCAGTGGCTTACGTCCCCTAGAGGTGGATGTAGACACCCATAAACGGGGCTGGCTGCAAGTGCTGGATATGGAGTCCGCGCTGGAACTGTTCAAGATTTGCTATTCCCTCTGTGTCACCAGCCGGGAGTTTCAGCGGGCGGTGCTATCGCTCCAGTTTGATGAAAGCTTCTCTCAGTATTTCAGTCAGCTCACGGGGGACTACCGCTGGAATCATGTGGTCACCAACCGCCATCCCCTCGCGCCCAACAGCCCCTTTGCCGCTGCCCATGATCTGCTACTGCACGGGGTGCTGTCGGAATATTTGCACCGCTATTTAGAACTGGCGGCCGCCGCTCAAGCTCAGGAGGTCAATCCCCAACATGCTACTCATCACGCTTAGCACGATCGCGATCGCCTGCTTAAAAGCCCGATGCCCCCTAGGCCAGCGCGACCGCCCCCCTGCCCCCAACGTCTCCTCTTCACTGACTGCTCACCCTCGGAGTTGTAATCATGAACACG
Organism: uncultured Halomicronema sp.; assembly: GCA_964522775.1. Taxonomy (GTDB): domain Bacteria; phylum Cyanobacteriota; class Cyanobacteriia; order Phormidesmidales; family Phormidesmidaceae; genus Halomicronema. The sequence continues at coordinate 4,327 of CAZFWL010000114.1, read as the reverse complement.
ATTAAACCGACCCCAGCTTTTATCGGCGCGTCTTACTGCGCGATGGCCATCGGCATGTCAGCTTTCCTCACCGGCTTGTGGCGCACCACGTCCATGGGACTGGCCGAAAAAGGCTTTTACTTCACCCTGTTGATGTACGGACTATATGCTGCGGTATCGGTGCAAAAGAGCGTGCGCGATCGCAGCGAGAATATCCCCGTTACGGACCTGTACTACGGCATCTCCTGGCTCTCCACGATCCTGTGTCTATCACTGCTATGCGTCGGTTTGTGGAATGCCAGTTGGCCCATTAGCGAAAAGGGATTCTACGCGATGGCCTTTTTGCTCAGCCTGTTTGGGGCGATCGCGGTGCAAAAAAATACCCGCGATGTGGCTGGCCTCCATCGTCTTGTGAACAGCTCGACGACTGACCGCGTTTTGCCCGACCGTCCCCTCCCCGAGCGCAGCAAAAAATCATGACTGTATGGCTTCACACCGACCTACCGACAATGACCTCTCCCACCACGCAAACGCTACGCCAGGGATTACAGCGCTACTACGCCGAAAATCCTGACTTTATCCAAAACCAAGATCTCGATCTTGGCCTGGTCCGCATTCCCTGGCGCGACCTGCAGCGCCACGACATCATGCACGTCGTCACTGGCTACAGCACCGATCTGGATGATGAAATGCGCCTTGTGGGCTTCATTCTCACCGGACTGACCTGGCGGCGACCCTGGACTTACTACGTCCAAAATATCGGTGCGTTTTTGGAAGTGCTGTGGCGATCGCTCTGGGGCCGCGCTGTTGGGACAGAAACCAGCCATTACCGCCCACTGGAAATCTGCCGTTTTTATCTTGCGGGCATTCGCCAGGGTCGCACCGTCCGCCGTCGCATCAATGCGTATCTCGATCCGGCTGCTGTCATGGATCAGGAGCTCGACACCCTGCGCCAACACTACGGCATTCACAACGCCGGTGCTTGGGACGCGAAATGACCGCCCTGAAACTCACGCGAGCACTCTGCCACCCTCATACTCTTCATACCCATGCACTCTTCATCCCCTCTGCCCCACCGCTGGAGCCTCCAAGGCAACTACCTGGTGGGCATTACCCGTGATCGCTGGCGCACGCTCCGCCGTCGACCCCACCATAAAGTAGCCCCTGCCTACTGGCACCGGGCCGCCGTGATGTCTTTGACGAGCTGGCTGAGCACGCCCCTCAGCCTACTGGAATCTTGGCGCTATGATGCGGCGATCGCCGCCACTGAACTGCCCGCCGATCCAATTTTCATCCTGGGCCATTGGCGCAGCGGCACGACCCTACTCCATGAACTGCTGGCACTGGATCGCGAAAATCTGGCGTATCCCAATACCTACGAGGTGATGAGTCCGTTAACATTTCTGCTGACAGAACCGACATTAAGCCGCTGGTTTGCCACCTTCCTCCCCAGTCGCCGTCCCATGGACAACATGAGGCTCAGTTTACAATCCCCCCAGGAAGACGAATTTGCCCTGTCTTTGACCACGCTTCAGTCTTACTACCTCGCGTTTTCCTTTCCTGAGGCGGAGTCAATGTACGAGCGATACTTGACCCTGGCCGATCTCTCCCCTGCCGAGCGGCAAAACTGGCAAACGCAATTTCTCTGGTTTCTCAAAAAGCTGACTTTGAAGCATGGTCGCCCACTCGTATTGAAATCGCCGCCTCACACCGCCCGCATTCGTTTGCTGCTACAGCTCTTTCCCAAAGCGCGATTTATCCACATTCATCGCCATCCCTATGACGTGTTTCGGTCAATGCGGCGGTATTACAACACGGCTGGCTGGCTCAATTGCCTCCAAAAGCCCGATCTAGAAACCCTTGATCAAGCGATTCTTCGGCGCTATCGCTTGTTGTATGACGCCTACTTTGAGCAGCGATCGCTCATTCCCCAAAACCAGTTTTATGAACTAGCGTTTAGCGACTTAGAACAAGACCCCTTGACCCAGGTTCAGGCGATTTATCAGCAGTTGCAATTATCCTACTCTGATGCCTTCACAGCCCGTCTTAAACAGACGATTCAAGCTCTGCAACACTATCGCAAAAACCAGTTTCCGCCGTTAGACGCTACCATTCAGCAGCAAATTCAACAGCGCTGTCAATCTAGCTTTGCCGCTTGGCACTACGCGCCTTGAGCACGAGCCAGGCTTCCATGCTGGCACAATCGAAGAGCAACCTATTCAGATGTCGTGCTGTTTTCCCAAGTGCGATATACGAATACGGAAACAAAAAGTATGAGCATATTCCAAGCCACTCCCGAGGCTGCATACGACAACGCATACTTATTTATGAAAGGCACCCAAGACAGAAATAATGCTCCGATAAATCCAAGTAGCATCGGCAAAGTAGCTATCATCAGATAGGTGGGGGAAGATAGGACACTTGATCCTAAAAATGTTGGCTGTCCATCAACGAAACTTGTATGGTCACCTAGTGGGGAATAAAAAGTTTCTTGTTTTATTTGACCGTTACCATGTTCGACAACGACCAAGCTAGGCGCTAAAGCGAATGGATTAAATGCACCTCGTGGCAGATTTTGGCCAAAAAATGCTGATGTGTACTCTTTTGCTGAAAATACTTGCTTTGTGGGTGTGAGAATCGCCTGTAGTCTAGCTAATTCTTTTTTCCCTAAACCAATAATTGCTCCAACTAACAACTCGAAAAGCATCATTTTCAAGATGAGCGTAACACCCACTTTGTCGAGAAAGCTGAAGATGAAATCCATGGTTTTCCTAGACTAAAACACTCAAGATAGGCAAGCGAATATAGTATTCCCTACCAAAACAAAGCATCACGATCGTTGCAATAGTCATTAGGCAGCAAAATGTGCTGAAATGATTGACGTATGACGATGGGCGATCGCGATGAGACTTTTTTTCAGCAACTTTTTTCGCGCCAGCGGACCGCAACGGACCATAACTCTTCTGAGTGCTCTCTTGCTGGGACTGACAGCTTTCATTGGCTACCCCTCGATCGCCTACGCCCGCGATGCTGCTGTCACCACGGATATTCAGCCCTACCTTGATCGCGTCGCCGACCAGGTGAGCGAGTTCAGCCTGGATAATGGCATGAAGTGGATTGTGCTGGAGCGGCATCAGGCTCCGGTCGTCTCTTTCATGCTGTACGCCGATGTCGGTGCCGTGAATGAAGCCGATGGTGAAACTGGAGTCGCCCACTATTTAGAGCATTTGGCGTTCAAAGGCACCCAGCAAATTGGCACCACCAACTATCCCGCCGAACAAGCTGTTATTGATCAAATGGATGCCGTCTTCGACGAGATTTTGGTCGCGGAAGCTGCCGGGGAAACGGCAAAAGTGACCGAATTAGAAGCAGAACTGGAAGCTCTACGTCAAGAAGCAGCTCAATACGTCGAGCAAAATAAATACGGTCAAATCATTGAGCAGGAAGGTGGCGTTGGTCTCAATGCCACAACCGGGGCAGATGCGACTCGCTACTTCTATAGCCTGCCGTCCAACAAGCTAGAACTCTGGATGTCGCTGGAGTCAGAGCGCTTTTTAGAACCCGTTTTCCGAGAATTCTACGAAGAAAAAGACGTCATTCTGGAAGAGCGACGGATGCGGGTCGACAACTCCCCCATCGGCAAATTCATCGAAGTCTTTCTCGAAGAAGCCTTTGAGGTTCATCCCTATCGCCGTCCAGTCATTGGCTACCAAGAAGACTTGTATGTCGCCACCCGCGATACGGTGACTAAATTTTTTGACGACTATTACGGCCCTAATAATTTGATTGGGGTGGTCGTCGGCGATGTGGATGCCGATGAAGTGCAGCAAATGGCAGAAGCGTACTTTGGCCGTTTTGAGTCTCGCAGCCTACCCGCTGAAGTCACCATTGAGGAACCACCTCAGACCGAGCCTAAATCCTTCACGCTAGAACTGCCAACAGAGCCCTGGTATTTGGAAGGCTATCACCGCCCAAGTCTCACTGACCCCGACCATGCGGTGTACGGCATGATTGAGGGCATTTTGGTGAGTGGCCGGACTTCCCGCCTGTATAAAGAACTCGTTGAAGACCAGCAAATTGCCCTGGATATCGGTGGCTTTAGTGGCTTCCCCGGCGATAAGTACCCCAACATGATGGTGCTGTATGGCCTGACGGCTCCGGGAGTCGCCCCGGAACAAATCGCGGCTGAATTTCACCAACAACTCGCACGATTGCAAACCGAGCCCGTTTCTCAAGAAGAACTAGATCGCGTGAAAACCCAGGTCCGAGCGGGTTTGCTACGGCAGCTAGACTCCAACTCTGGCATGGCGTCACTCCTGGCTGAATACGACGCGAAGACCGATTCCTG
>CAZFWL010000113.1:1846-7660 GCA_964522775.1 uncultured Halomicronema sp. | reverse complement strand
CAACCCCCACCATGTTTACCTCCCTCACTGTCGTCAGCTTCTTCTTTGTCTTCGCCGGATTACAGCAATACTTTCTCAATCGCTTGATGAAAGCTGATCTGGAAACCCTGCAAGCCGCTCCCCCCCATCCCCCAACCAAACCGACGAACCTGCCTTCCTGACCGGCCCCCTTGCCCCACTGCCCCCTTGCCTCCCCTGTCTCCTGCTCCTTCGCCCCTCGCACCCTCACTGCTCCCAACCTCCCCTGGCTGCTCTCCCAATCCCCACGAGGAAGTCCCCATGACTCAGCCCCCCGCAATTGCCATTAACGACACCACCCTGCGCGATGGCGAGCAAGCCGCTGGTGTCGCCTTTGGTTTAGAAGAAAAGATCGCGATCGCTAAATTCCTCGATGCCATTGGTGTTCAAGAACTCGAAGTCGGTATCCCTGCCATGGGGCAAGCTGAAGCGCAAGCGATTCGCGCGATCGCCGATCTCGGCCTCAACGCCCATCTGCTCGGATGGAACCGGGCCGTGATTAGTGATATCGAAGCCTCGTTGCACTGCGGCCTCAAGCGGGTGCATATTTCCATCCCCGTGTCCGACATTCAGATTCAGGTCAAGTTTCAGGGGCGCTGGGCGCGGATGCTGGAGCAACTGCGAGACGCGATCTCCTACGCTCGCGATCATGGTCTGGAAGTCAGTGTTGGCGGCGAAGATAGCTCCCGCGCCGACGACACGTTTTTGCTCGACGCGGCTCAATACGCCCAGGAATGGGGGGCCTTCCGCTTCCGGTTTTGCGATACCGTCGGCATTCTCGATCCCTTCACGACCTACGACAAAGTGCAGCGGCTAGTTGCCGCCCTCGATATTCCCGTTGAGATGCACACCCACAATGATCTGGGCCTGGCGACTGCCAATGCCCTGGCCGGAGTCCGCGCCGGAGCCACCTCCGTCAACACCACGGTGAATGGTTTGGGTGAACGCGCCGGTAACGCCGCCCTCGAAGAAGTGGTGATGACCCTGAAGCAAATCTACGGCCTGAAGCTCGGTATCCAGACCCAGCACTTTCTAGAGTTGTCGCGGTTTGTGGCAAAGGCGGTGAACTGTCCGGTGCCGCCATGGAAAGCGATTGTGGGACAAAACACCTTTGCCCACGAGTCCGGCATCCATGCCCACGGCATTTTGCAAAATCCCCACACCTACGAACCCTTTGACCCCAAAGAAGTGGGTTGTGAACGCAGTCTCGTGATTGGCAAACACTCGGGGCGGAGTCTGCTCAATCAGGTGTTGCAAACCTATGGGGTGCAGCTCGATGCCGACAATAGCCAATCCGTTTTGCAAGCCGTGCGCGATCGCTCTACCCAGCTCAAGCGCAGCCTCACCCCCGACGAACTGCTCGCCCTGGTTTCTCAAGCCTCTGGTCCAGCCCAACCCAGTCTTAGCTAGCCCCCTGGCCCCCTGGCTTCACTGCCTTCTCCGCGCCCCTGTCTCAAATCAAACCCACTGAGGAAATTTCATGAAAGTCATGCTGCACAACGGCGAAAACGGTCAACTCATGGTCTACGTCGCTAAAAAAGACCTGGAAGAAGAAGTCGTGAGCCAAAGCACCGAAGGTGACGCCACCCTCGTCACCCTCTCGAATGGTTGGGAGCTTTCTATCAATGGCCTGACCGACCCTCTGCAACTGCCTAAAACTGTCAACGCCAAACGCCTCAGTTAGCACCTCGGCTCCCTCACTCCCCTGCACCTTCGTCCCCTAAATCCTATGTCAACGACTCCCCCCAGCCCCTCACGCTTGTTCAACCTTGAAGGCACTTTGATTGATTTTCTCGGTGGCAAACCCCATAAGCCCAAGTCCTTAGTGTTAGAGGTCGAGCAGGAACATCTGGCGATTCAACTGCCGAAGGAACTGCGATCGCACGTCCAAAGCTATCTGCAACCGGGCGATCGTGTCTCCTGCGTCGGCTTTACCGAAGTGGACTACAAGGCGGGACTGATTAAGCTCAAAGCGGCCCAGGTCTTTTGTCTGAGCCGTCCTGTGATCTCGCCTACCGTCACCTCCGAGCCCTCCTACTGTCCAGGCCGCCAGTCCTCCCCTGCTAAGGCCACGAACTCCCCCAGCAAAATCTTGGTGTGTCGCAAATCGGGCTGCCAAAAGCGCGCCGGGCAGTCGGTGGTCGCCGCTGTGGAACAAGCCCTGCGCGATCATCAATTGGAAGGTCAGGTCAAAATTCAATACACGGGTTGCCAAAAACGCTGCTCGAAAGCGCCCAGCCTGACCATCATGCCGGGCAAGCATCGCTACAGCAGCCTGAAGCCTAAGCACATTCCGGCTCTCATCGAAGAGCACTTCTGCCCGGTGGACTAATACCGATTCTGAAAATAGCACTGCATATCGAAGATCCCCTGCTGTCGCCGCCCCCTTCAAAAGGGGGCTCTGAATATTTCGGCTTGGCGTCCCCCTTGTTAAGGGGGATTGAGGGGGATCTCAAGCTTCGCCAAACAGTCGCTCTAGGGGAATACAGGGGAACCCAATCTCGAAAACAACTCAACAGTGCAGCATGAGGGTGGCTTTTCAGACGCGGAGCAAACCCTCGATCGCCTCACAAACCTCATTGAAATGATGCAAAACCTGCTCATTGGTAAAACGCACAACTCTCAAGCCATATCCTGCTAATATCTGACTTCTCTCCTGGTCATAGGCTTGAGCGTCGGCTGAAGTGTGGCTATCGCCATCGACTTCGATGACTAGCTTGAGCGTTGGGCAGTAGAAATCAACGATGAAGTGATGAATCGGACGTTGTCTAAGAACCCGATACTTAAAGGTTCTCAAATACTGGTACCACAGCTTCTTCTCGGCTTGGGTCATGTTTTTGCGGAGTTCTTTGGCTCTGGGGATGAGAGCGGAATTGTAGGGTAAATGGAAGTCACTATCGTTGAGGTTTGGCATAGATTCCTTCCTGTCCTCGGCAGTGCTTCGGGCCGGGCTTTGTGAGAAAGCGTGAGGGTGTTATTGCAAGAGTGCCCAACCTTATTGATGCCCTAGCCGAATAGGCATAGCCCCCTTTTGAAGGGGGCGGCGACAGCGGGGGATCGTCCGTTTTTGAGAGATAAGAGGATCCCCCCTTGCCCCCCTAAAGCCCTCCGGGCATGGCTTCGCTAGAAAAAGGGAGGAATTGGTTGATGGGTGTTTTCGATTGCGGTAATGAGTCGAGCGGTTGAGGCGTTACATCGGTTGTGATTATTGACCCGGTCGATCGCCCTTTCTGGGTTCAATGGAGGCTTTGATACCCTGTTCGACGTTTGATATCCGAGCCGAATAGGTATAGCCCCCTTTTGAAGGGGGCGGCGACAGCGGGGGATCGTCCGTTTTTGAGGAGTTGAGAGGATCCCCCCTTGCCCCCCTAAAGCCCTCCGGGCATGGCTTCGCTAGGAAAAGGGGGGAGTTAGTTGATGAGTATTCTAGATTGCTGATGCCCAAGGTCTTGAGTTGCGTGGTTAGCCAAGTATATAAATGCCTTTTGAAGGGGGGCGGCGACAGCGGGGGATCGTCCGTTTTTGGGGAGTTGAGAGGATCCCCCCTGCCCTCCTAACGCTTTGCGGGCAAGGCTTCGCTAGAAAAAGGGGGATAGGACGCATTAGTGGTACTTAACGACCCAGCCGATCGCCCTTCCTAGCCTCGATCGCTCTTTTAATCCCCTGTTCGACGTTGAGCCAGGCGGCATCACGATCGCTCCATTGGGTGACGGGTTCACCATTCTGGGGGAGCCAGCCCAGCTTGTTAAATGGAGTGCCGCGCCAATCGACGGGGCGCACAATGACAGGAATGACGGTGGCTTCTCCAGCTTCATGCCGCTCCATGGCGCGGGCCATCTCGATTTCGTAGCAGTAGTCGGAGGCGATGAAGTCAGCGCTGACGATCAGCAAAATGATGTCGGCGCGGTTGAGGTTATCGTCGATTTCTTTGACCCACTCGTCACCGGGGAGGATGCGGCGATCGTGCCAGGGCTGAATGAGCCCCTGCCGCTGGAGCAGTTTGAGGTGGGTTTCTAGCTGCTCGCGAAGGAGGTCGTCTTTGTGGGAGTAGCTGTAGAACAATCGCAGGGCATCGCTTTGGCGCTCCAGCCGAGACTCGCGCTGGCGGCTGCCTTCGATATCGACGCCGTTGAGTAGATCGCGTACGTTTAGCTTTTCGACTTTGCCGTTGATCACCTGGGGCATTTCTTGCAGGCCAGATTCTTCCATTACGAGCAAATCTCGGTAGGGCAGCATGACCTGGGGGTGAGCGGGGACGGGGACGAGTTCTTGGGGGGTGAATTTGAAGCTGCTGTGGATGCGCTCAAAGTCATGGCGAATGATGGCGAGGAGGCGACGGCGACTGGATGGGGGGCCATCGATGCTGATGGTGACGCAACGGTCAGCGCGATCGGCTTTCACCAGGGCGCGGTTGCCCTCGAAATGGAGGATGACGCCCGTGCGCCAGCGCAGTTGGTGCTCACTGAGGACGTGGGTACGGACGATAAAGCGGGGCAGCAAGCCCTCCGGTAGGATGGGGTACTCATAGCGGAAGTTCAGGCACTCCGTTAGTTGGAATTTGGCAGCTTCGGGGGGTTGCTGTTTGTCCAGCAGATCGGGAATCAGAAAGCGGTTTTCGTCTTCTTCGAAGCGGAAGCACAGCTCGAACTTGCGCATGAGATCGAGCAGGAAGCCGTGGCGTTCGGGGGGATAGGCAGTGCGATCGAGGGTGCGACTGAGGCAGGCGGCTTCGAGTTCACCTTTGGTGGTGGCCAGTTCGTCGGCGTTGAGCAGGGTGTAGATGCCGTTGGTGACCCAGCGGGGATTGAGCACATGGGTATCGCGCAGGCGGGGGTCGTCTTTGTAGTTGAGGGCGATGCCGAGGCTGTGGAGGTGGACAGCAAGGGAATCTTGCTTGCCCAAATCGGCTTCACCATCTTGCTGGCAGATAGCCCGATACTGCTCGAAGGAGATGTAGTTGTCAGCCATTGCAGCCAGCTTGTTTTTGATGGTGAGCCAACTGGCTGGAAAGGGAGCCCGCAGGTGCTCTAATTCATCAGTTTCCTTTTCAATGACCTGACGCAGTTGCTGGATGCCCTGTTCGGTTCGGCAATCGGTGGGAATGAAGGCGCGAATGTTGGGATACTTTTGCCGCAAGGCAGCGCGGTTGACATCGAAGGGGTGCTCGCTGATTTTGTTGAGAGCCACAATCACGGGGGAACTGCCGCCGAAGCTCTGGATCAGCTCTAGCCAATATTCGGCGTCTTCGTCCTCGTGACCCTGGCGACCGTTGAGCACCAGCAGGTAAAGGCTGCGCTCGGTGAGGAAGAACTGGTGGGTGGAATGCATAATTTCTTGCTCGCCAAAATCCCAGACGTGGAGGGTAATGTCTTCGCTCTGGTTAAGGGTGACGGGCCATTGAGTGATCTGAATGCCGTCGGTTTTTTGAGAGTCGCGATCAAACTTTTCGTGAATGAGGCGATTGACTAAAGAGGTTTTGCCCACCGCCCCAAACCCGACCAAAATCAGCTTGGCTTCATTCAGCGGCGTACTGTCTTTGAGCAGTTGAAAGTAGTAGTTTAGAATCGCGTGGGGATTCGCGGGTTGTGCCTCGTCTATTAGGACCTGTTCCCAGGTTGGCCCCAAAATTTCGTCTGAGAGTTTGAGCGCCTCATTGCCATGTAAATAAAGCGCCGTCAGATTGGCGAGTTGGCTCAGTTCTTTCGGCACCTCAGTCAGCTGATTTTGGGAGAGGTCAAGTTGAGTCAGATTGGCGAGTTGGCCCAGTTCTTTCGGCACCTCAGTCAGCTGATTTTG
>CAZFWL010000113.1:0-1746 GCA_964522775.1 uncultured Halomicronema sp. | reverse complement strand
GCCGAGTCAGATTGGCGAGTTGGCCCAGTTCTTTCGGCACCTCAGTCAGCTGATTTTGGGAGAGGGAAAGCCGAGTCAGATTGGCGAGTTGGCCCAGTTCTTTCGGCACCTCAGTCAGCTGATTTTGGGAGAGGGAAAGCCGAGTCAGATTGGCGAGTTGGCCCAGTTCTTTCGGCACCTCAGTCAGCTGATTGTGGGAGAGGGAAAGCCGAGTCAGATTAGCGAGTTGGCCCAGTTCTTTCGGCACCGCGTTCAGTTGATTTTGGGAGAGGGAAAGCCGAGTCAGATGGTTGAGTTGGCCGATGCTGGGGGGCACGGCTTTGAGGTTGAGGCTAGAGAGATCTAACTCGGTGGCTTGGTTGGCGATCGCTTTCTGAATCCGTCTTTCTGCTATGGCATAGGCGTCATCCACTTCTGGGTCGGGTGGCTGAGCGATCGCCTCTAGCTCCAATCCCAAAGCCGCCGCGATCGCTTCCACACTGGCGACCAACACCCCTTCGCCTCGAAACAATCGATTTACTGTTTTGGCGCTCACCCCTGCGGCTTCGGCAATGGCTGCATAGCTCCAGTTTTGTTCAGCCTTGGCCGCCTGGAGCCGCTGCACTCCTTTCGGGCTGGCAAACACAGGTTGGCGAATTGACGACATGGCGAGGTGGGGCGATTTTTCTCTAAGGGTAGCGACGAATTTTAGATTGCGGGTGGCGGATTGAGCGCTGGGCCGGAACCGGCGGATACAATGGGGCGCGACTCTGTCCTTGTTCATTAAATTGCCATGACTAGCCCGGCTCCCGTCACCCCCGGCCAATACCGTATCTTTGTAGGCTTTGCGGGTTTCCTCATCCTTTTCGGCGCAGCCCTCAGCATCTTTGGCGTCGTCTTTCTGAAAACGGCGATGGCGAGCTATGGCTGGCCCGGTACCTCCGGCACCGTTCAGGCCATCACTTCCCCGCTGTATCGCTCTGAATACAACGGCGATCGCCGCACCTACGTGTATCAGGTGACCTATGGATATGAGGTGAATGAGATTGCTTATACCGGCGATCGCTACTCCCTGGGCGAAGGCTCCACCGCGAGTCAGCAATACGACACCGCTCGCGAAGCGGAGCAGGCGGGGCTAGAAGCGTATCCCCTCGGCAGCGAGATCACCGTCTATTACGATCCGCAGGCTCCCACCGAAGCTGTGCTCAAACGCGGGCCGAATATTGGCACCTATGTGCCGTTGCTCATGGGCTTGTTCTTTTTGCCCTGCGGCGTGTTGTTCCTCAAAGTGCTGCCCCGGCTAAACCAACCAGCGGGCTGATGACAGTTCTCGAAGAGGAAGCGACCAATTAACTAAGAGCAAGGGGGACAAAGGAGCGGCGGAGCCAGGTGTGTTGCTGGGTGTTGCAGTATCGGCATCAAGCTTTGGCGACGGTTTGACAGGGGTCTTGTTCAGGGCTGAGCTCATCGGGTTTGACGGCGATTCTCAGCGTTTGGTCAGAATAGGGGTGGGGTTTCGATCTAAGTTTAGGTGTCTGTTTGAGACGTACACACTCCCAACCTCTTGACCCCATGGCAAATTTTGTTCTTTATGGCCCGGCATTAAGCACCTACGTTCGCACCGTGCGGATGATCCTGGCGGAGTCCCACACGGCCTACGAATTGCAGCCCATCGATATTTTCAAAGGTGAGCAAAATGAGGCTGACTATCTGGCCAAGCATCCCTTTGGCAAAGTGCCGGTGCTCGCGGTCGATGGCGAACTGCTG
>CAZFWL010000112.1:0-7667 GCA_964522775.1 uncultured Halomicronema sp. | reverse complement strand
GGCTTGTACAGTGTAAGCTTGATAGTTCCAGGGTCTGTAGTACTGCTTGCGGAAGCACTGAGTATGGTGAAACCCTCCTTACCAAACTTGATTGGCGACGGAGCGAAAGAAATCGAACCGTTCCCTTGCTTCCCGTTCCCAAGACTTTGCGCTTTGCCAACTTAGCCGAGGCCAAAGCGTCAAAGGAAATTATGTTTCCCTGCTTTATGAAGCCAGCAGTGTCAGACCATGGGGTGGGCATTCAGCGCTGTGCTGATGCGGCGGAACTGGCGGCAGCCTTTGAGACCCTGGTTCCTGAGGAGCCGCTGCAAATTCAAGAAGAGGTAAACGCTTCTACTTTCTTGAATCTGCAATATCAAGTCAAAGATGGGCAGATCGAGCCGCTACTCGTATCGGAACAGGTGCTGGATGGTTGTGTGCACAAGGGAAATCGCTACCCTGCGAGTCATGAGCCTTGGGACAAAGTCGCCCCCTTTGCGGATTGGATGGGCGATCGCGGGATGAAAGGCATTTTTGCTGTGGATGTGGCGGTGATTCCAGAAGCCTCAGGGACTCGCTACGTGGCGATCGAGTGTAATCCCCGATTCAACGGTTCGTCTTATCCCACCGTGGTGGCCAAGCGACTCAACATCCCTCGATGGAGCAGCGGCACTTACAAAACGAAATTGCGATCGCTCAACGACCTGGATCTGCAGGATATTGCTTACGACCCAGCCACCCACAAAGGGGTGATTTTGATCAACTGGGGCATTATTCAGGCGGGCAAACTGAGCGTGCTGTTTGCCGGTACTGAGGCTGAGCAAGCCGAACTCGAAACCGCTCTACAGCAAAGGCTTTGATGGTCTACTAAGACCAAGAACGAGCATCGGTGGCAGGTGGGTCAAGCTGTTTGACCCACCAAGGCTTGGCGACAACGGGATTCGCCATCTACTTTGCCATGACGTTCTAAGTCGTGCACGAAATTGCTAATGCATAGAACCTGGGCCTTAATGTGAAGGCCGCTAGGCTTGGGTGGAGATTGTCTGAGCACAGTTGGGGCATAGTCCCCGGACTGTAAATTGGCAATCTAGGAGGGAAAAACCGTGATTCAAGGCTTCATTACTGCCGAGTGAAAAGATGGTGCTGTCTTCGAACTCTGTGACCGTGCCACACTCTGGGCAAACGAGGTGATGATGTGCCCCCATCAACGGATTGCAAAACTCGTAAAACTTGCGCTCTTCAGATAAATTCAATTCGCGCAAAATGCCTAAGTCAACTAATAAGTGTAAGGCTCGGTAAATCGTCGAAAAGCCGATTTTTTCGCCGCTGGCGGTTAGTTGTTCTTGGACATCTTCTGCACTAAGGTGTTCCCCTTCAGGCACGGTGCGTAGCACCTGCAAGATTTTTTGCCGCTGCTCCGTAATTCGAAACCCTTCCTGGTTTAAGAGCATTCTCAAGACTTCTGCCGGATTGTCTTCCAGATATAGCCTTTCTGAGATGTTGCTGGAATCTGATTTGGTCATGGTGGCAAGCTATTGAAAGCTGTTTTCGATATGACAAAAAAACCTTATTGATAATCGTTTTCGCTATAGGAAAATATTTTTAAGAAATGAAGATTTTTGCAGCTTACTTAACTCTCGGTTGAGCAAAAGTGAGCGGATAGTAGCGTTAAGATTAAAAGGCGTGTTGAGAGCCTAATGCCAGATTTGTCTCCAAAGACTGTCGTTTGCTAATCAAGAAGGAATGTCTATGCCTGTCACCGAAACCCATTTGCAAGCCTATAGCGAAGTTGCCGATAATCCGATTTTGTTGGAGAAGTCGGTCACTGAGCCCATTGTGGAAGGGCTGGGAATTGCCTATGCCAGCTTTATGGGGCTGTATATGCAATATCAAAAACATCATTTTGTCGTGGAAGGGTCGGAGTATTACATGCTCCATAACTATTTCTCTGAGAGCTACGAGGAAGTCCAGGAGCATGCGCATGAAGTCGGTGAGCGCCTGCATGGGCTAGGGGGAGTACCGCCAACTTCGTTTGGTAAGTTAGCTGAGCTGTGCTGCTTTGATACGGAAGACGACGATGTTTATCGTTGCCGTCTGATGATTGACCATGACATGAAGGCTGAACAAGCGGTCATTCAAATGTTGCGTCGATTAGCTGGACAAGCTGAGAGCTTGGGCGATCGCGCCACCCGTTATCTATTGGAGCAATTGCTACTCAAAACTGAAGAACGGGCGTATCACTTAGAGCATTTCTTGACGCCGGATAGTCTAAAACTGAGCTGGTAGTCTCCTTTACGCGATTAAAACTGTGAATTGTCCCGCATGTTCTCGAATCAGAGAGGGTGCGGGCTTTTTTGTGGCAAAGCCACAGGCAGACTGGGGAACATCGCGTTAGCTGAAATAAACCGCTTTGAGAATAGCCACGCTCAAGCCGACGTAGGCGGCAATCAGTAGCCAATGGCTCCAGTTGTGTGGGTCAAAGCTGTGGGTCATCCGGCGTATTTGTTAACGAGGGCGATCGCGTTATCGGGAGTGACGCCGTTGATCACCTTTTTAGAGTGGGAGAATTTGAGGTTTGGGCCTTTTTTGCAGGCTTTGAGGCACCCCACCCCTTCGACTGACACATGTTGCAAGTTTGGGTCAGCGGCGATCGCCGTTTCCAACGACTGCATAATCTTCCGCCCTCCTTGCTTAAAGCATTTGCCCTTACGACAAACCTGCACGCATACCGGCCGGGGAGATGCTGCTGCTGGCTCAGCCGTGACAGTTGCTGGAGGCGTGAGTGAGGCATCCGAGAGGGCGACGGCCTCTGGCGAAATGCTGCGAGCCTGCCACAGTTCGCGAATGGCCACTTGCTCTGGCTCTGACAGCGGCAAAATATTGATGCCCCGCCACTGGTCTTCTTCGCAGTAAGCCCAAACCTGCACAAAATCACCGAGAGTCAGTTCACGCACCAACACCGGACGCAAGTATTTCGGTAGCTTGATTGCGTACGTTTCAGTCTCGGTTTGCAGGTGGACGCCTTTGATTTTGCCCTTTTGGGAGCGCAACACGTCGATAAATTGGCCCTTGAGGACAACGCCGGGGGGACGTTGCAATTGGGCACTGGCGATACGGTCAAGATCAGGGGTTCGCTTCATGCTGTCACCGTCATCTTCCAACAAATTTCGAGGGCGGCGATCGCCGCTTCGCGGGGCAGGGTAACACTGCGAACCACACTCCAAATTTGGAGCACGGTAGTGGGACTCGCGGCAGTGACTCTTAACGGTTGACCGCAGTCACATTCACAGGGCACCGATAAGTCTTGCAAGCGGCCGTAGATCGTCCAGCGATCGACAGGGTCGAGGGTAAGCGCAACAGTGGGATCGGGCGATGTCATTTCCATAAAGTTAATTGACGGATGAGATGAAAGAGTGGTGGTGGCGAGCCAGAGAATGTTAGTGATAACTGTTCTGAACAATTTGACCCTGGAACCTGGCTGAAACCTGAGTTGAACAGCTTAGGAACTCATAACCCCCTTGACGTGCAAGGCTTACGAGTCGATTCAGATTCTCTATAGCATTACCCTCAACCTCTTCCTTAATGACTCTCATTGACAATAAGGTAACCAATCTCCCGTTTTAATGCAACCAATTTTCAATAGTGGGATGTTGATGCGAGAACAGCGGCCTGATCGCTAGGCTGAAAAATCCGGCGATGCCTCCACACTCTTGCCTTTGAACCGTTGTGTCGTCGGGCATACGTCGTGGTGTAACAAACTGTTGAGCCCGGCTTGGTGTGATGAGGGCCTCAGGACGCGAGTCTCTTAACAGGAGGTTGTCGCATGTTCATGAATCCGATAAGGCATTGCTTGTGGGGTTGGCGCAAAAAAAAATCCCGCCCAAGTTGCCCTAGGACGGGATATGACACACACCTATTCGGAGGCAAGCTTGTAACGGGATCGCTGCAGCGAGTCAGCGATCGCCCTCAATTGATTTCAGGTATGGACAATAAAGGTCAACACAAAACAGACACTGGCGGCACAGATAGTGGGAATCATTGGAATGCCAAACCAACTGATATAGAGGCGATTGTCAGTGCTGGTGCCCCCTTGACCAAACTGCTTCCATAGCCCAAAGAGATCAAATTCTTCTCGGCGTCGAGTAAAGGTACTCATCCCCAACTCCTTTTGAGGTATTTTCCGGTCAAATTTTCAGTAGAGGGTATATCGCCCGATCAACTGCCTGTGGGGATAGCGTAGCCAAATTGAGTGAACATTCGGCACACAATTTAGAGGGCGGCTTGAGCCCCAATCCAGTAAACGACCGTGGTAGTCAACCAGAAGACAAAACTTAGACAATAGTCCGAGAAAATAAAGACAAATTCGTGATGATGAGTGTTTTTGCCTTCTAGCGATTTACGGGCTTATTCCTATTTTGCAAACAGGTTAAAGCAGCGGCGGCAGTGACGTTGGCAAACTTGAATATCTGTAGTGTTAGTTCATGAATTGAGATCGCGGCGTACGACTTCTTCAGTCTCTCAACGCTGCTGATAGCAACAGCAGCGCTGAGAGATGGCACAACTTTTACTCTGACAAAAGGCGCACACATAACTTCAATTCCTGATAGCTTACTTAGCGTGAGTATGACAACCTGTTACGGGTTTTAAGGGCATTCTGCGATCTAGCTAAGTTGATCCCTCACAATGCAGATATAGTCTGATACGTCTTATTTGGGGCCGTAGCAGGAATTTGATACTCATTTGACCTCATCACCAGTCGTTCTTTATCTCTGTTTAGAAAAGCTGTCTTGAATATCAGCTTGTTTCTCCAATCAGGCATGGCCAGGTGGCATGTTTACTTGGATTGAATTTTAATTTCCAAGAGATGATTTTCTTTGGCTGATTTGAGTGCATTGCTCCTATCTGATCTCAGTTGATGGCTGAGTTGAGGATTGTCAGGCTAGCTGACTGCTTGCGGCTTCTTGCATTAAAGAAAGATGCTTCGTTGGTTTTCATCTTTCTGCTGAGTCAGAGAAAAAATGCCGCCGCCTATTGAAGAACGCGCGTGTTTTGGGCTCTGGACAGAATTAAGAAACTAACTGACTTTGTTGTCTTTCGGAGAATAAACTCATGGCAACTGCACAGGAAAAGAATTGTCCTGGATGTTTGCCTGGTCCCGGCAAGCCAAGTCCGATGATGTGGGAACTTGTGCCAACCCAACTTAAACGGGTCTTACAACAGGAAGGCTGTATCTTGCTCAGGCACTGGGCGCGGCGAAAACATCGCTCTTATGTGCGCTTTCAGTATGCTCCCTTGGTCTATAAAGACGACTTGTTTTATCTGCAACGTTGGTCAGCAATGGAATGGCACGTATCGCCCAGTCAACTGATCTTTCCGAATGAGGGCTGGCCCTGTACTGAATTAACTCGACAACATGGGGGGCATTTGTCCTTTGTGGTGCGGCGAACGATTGCCCAGATATTTCCCGATCCGGTGCTCCACTTTAGCGATCGCCCCGTCAGCCAATTGATCGCTGTTTCTTGACTTCAGTCACGCCTAAGACGATAGAGTCTGGCAATAGAAATAGGCGTGACTGTCCTGATTTTTTGCACTAAAAAGAGATGGCCCGAAGACCATCTCGGAAAGCTCGTGCAGCTTAGAACCGATAGGGTTCTGCTGCTAGAACTATTGATCGAAATGCTTGGTGGCTGCCTCAAAGGATCTGGACAGATCGTTCCAAGCGGTTTCAAATCCTCTTTGAATATCTTGCCAGGCAGCGTCACTCGCATCATTCATCTCTTCCCACTTGGCGAGCAAGGCGTCACGATGACTGGTGAGCTCTTCCAAGGTGCTGTAATAATTAATCTCAGCATCAGCTTTGAACTGATCAGCCTTGGCTTTGAACTCGTCAATGCGGGCGTTAAGTTTATCAAACTCCGCCTCAACCTTGGCTTCGTAGGTATCGCGCTGATCAGCACTGGGCAATTTGGGTAAACTCTCAGTTTTCGGTAACTTTTTCGGTGTTTGAGTAACCATACTTGTGCTTACTCCTTTAAATTCAACTCTGAAATTTCAAAGCAGCTTTGCCAGATGGCTAAATAAATATGCTGCTCAAAATTCATTAATATCATTATCAGCGATGCAGAAATTATTGGCGTCCGCTGCTAGATGTAAGTCTCTACTTTAAGCTTCTATCTTAAGATGGATTTCGATATGATTCAGAGTCTTTGTGCAGAACTGAAGTGGTGGATAGCTAGAGTTATTAGTCTCGGTCAACTATCCTGATTCTCGCGAAGATTTGGTCTAAAGTTCATGCCCAGGTCTGGATAAAATACCCGACGATTTACTTTCGAGGATGGCACATGGAGCAATCATCTTCACATTTCACTTCTGAAGAGTTACGCCGCTGGCAGTTTGGTCTGCGCCAGGCGGACGATAACAATGTGTTTTGCCATTGCCGTCAGTGCGATCGCGAGTGGGTGGCCTCAGCCCATGCCGTGAAATGCACCTGCGGCAGCACGAATGTTGAAACGATTTCTTGTTGGCAATTTCCGGATGGTTAATGTTCA
Source organism: uncultured Halomicronema sp. (assembly GCA_964522775.1). Taxonomy (GTDB): domain Bacteria; phylum Cyanobacteriota; class Cyanobacteriia; order Phormidesmidales; family Phormidesmidaceae; genus Halomicronema. The sequence goes on along the minus strand of CAZFWL010000112.1, from coordinate 1,140 downwards.
GCAAATGATAAAAGCGATCACTCCCGAATTGTCAGTTCAAAGAGAGCGATCGCCTCAGCAGTTTATTTAACGTAGATGTGCTTAAATCTGCTCCCACATCACCCGCAGACCGTCGGGCAGAGTTTTGCTGATCTCTTTAGCTTGCTCATCTGAAATCGACTCCCGTGCGGTCGAGAAGACGGCAATCACGACTGCCTCAGGGGTGACATCTTTGGGCACGCCGCCCTCTTGTTTGATCCGCCGAAGAAATAGTTCTGAATCAATGTCTAATGGGGGGCGGAAGCGGCTCAAAAAAGACACGATTGGGTTGTCGTCTCGCCAAATGTCAGCAATATCAGCTTCTTTGAAAGCTGCCTCGGTCTGCTGATCGGTGTCGGTGGTCATTAAGTCACGCATCGTCCGAAAAACCACCGTCGTCAAATCTTTGGCGTCGTAAATATCCGGCAGGCTGGCTCGCTGCATAACTTTTTCATAAAAGGCTCGCTCAGTTGCACTAAAACTTTCGGCCATGGCGTTTAAGACCTCGTGTATTAACAGACGATACAAATGCGACCCATGGGTCTTTTGGCGATGCTATCACGTCATTACTTGAGTCCCGTCTAACTTTTGTAATGGCCGCTACGAAATCAAGCGGGATAAAGAAGCCCCATAACCTGCTCTACAGGCAGCATCTGAAATATTGAATTCCTAAACGAGATCGCGGTGATCTCGGAGGCTTTACTAGGTGAGACAGCCTGCAACGACTTATCAAAAAAAAGCTGGGGTGAATCGTTAGGCCACCGTGACACGCTATTTTTGCTTTATCGTGTTGCAGCGTTTGGGGTAACTGGGTTGCGAGCCCGCGATCGCGCCTGTTGCCAAAGGACTTCTCTATGATCGATCGCTTTTGGTATGTCATCGGCTACGTTTTTGCGCTGAATAGCGAAGCCTTTCGAGTGGCGGCAACTCTGCCCCAGGGCGTGCAACTCGCGTTGCTGATTGTGCTGTTTGCCGGTTTATCACGCAGCATTGGGCAATGCGCCATTCTCTTTTTCAATCAAGTCAAGCCGCTACGATTTTTTCTCAGTCTGCTGATCAATGTGGTGTTGTTTGTGGGCGGATTTTTGGCCCTGGTCGGCTCGACCTGGCTGATTACTCTGG
>CAZFWL010000111.1:6901-7670 GCA_964522775.1 uncultured Halomicronema sp. | reverse complement strand
TAGCAGGTTCATGTCGGGGCGAAGCGAAGTGAGTGATCGCCATGCCTTGGGGAGGACCATGCAAAGTCCCGCGAGGATACCGATGCTATAAAAGACGATGGCGACCAGCGGCACGGAGTGTCCGACGCTGGTGGTGAGTTGCAGTAGCAATCCAATCAGCCCAGACACGCCACTCGCAGTCGTCAGGATGGAACGTTGATGACGCTGCCAAAACGACTGGTCATCGCGTGCTTGTTCGACGCCTTGCCAAGCCTCCGCTTGTAGCCCTGTACGCTCTATTGCTGCTAACACTTCGATCTGCGTGACATCCAAGGATGAAGTGTTCACTGTGAGTTTACCGTTGAGCAAATCAAATCCCAGTTTGTCTTCGCTTTGAACCAACGGGACAAGTTCACGTTTCAGAAGTGTCACTTCTTCCGCGCAATCCATTCCATGAATTCGGAACTGCAATCGTTCAGCGTCTGCGATCATCACGGGCTTCCTAAATTGGCAGGCAAGTTCTTGGCGAAAGTATGGGTCGTCTGCTTAATGGAAGCCGCGGCGACCCATTCGTGATTACAACAGATGAGTGTTGATCACAACAAGCACGACGAATGAATGCGACTGCCGTTCACTCCGTAGGCTCAGGTGGCGCGTGCCCAAACTTCGCCTCATAGCTGCTTCGCCATTGTAGTAAATCATGTGAACGTCGGTTTGTTTCCCAACCAAAACCTGTGGCTGAAGCCGTTCGTTTGGCACACGAAGCGTACTCACGATTGGGTGGGCCGTG
>CAZFWL010000111.1:3706-6871 GCA_964522775.1 uncultured Halomicronema sp. | reverse complement strand
CGCAAAGTGACAGTTGCGTGGACCAGTACTGCGACAACGATTCCCCGTACCATGTCTCACCTCAACGCCTTTCGTGACATCGCCGAATCCCCTTTTTCAGCGGCGTGCCGGCAACTGGGTAGCGGTCTGAAGCAGATTCATCGCCGTAGTTAATGTACTCGATGAAGTAGAGGCGTGGCTTCCCCTACGACACGCCAGGTTCAAGGCAATTGGAATGGAGCAAGAACAAGAATCAATGCGTAGCGCGCTTGAGGACGAGGCGAGCTAGGCGACGATTCAATTAGTCAGGTCAAAACCAGACTTATAATGGGAATAGATCGGAAAATCGGACCGGAGCCCCCAGTCAACGCGACGCATTGGATGCAGTTCGAGCTCGTTACTTCACGAAATTCTCTCAGTTACACGAAATGTTTTTAGCGCGATTTTGCACTCCATAACGCTATCTCAGATTAGAATTGAAGCATTGGATCTCCCGCCTCAAGGTGCTGGGTTGTTCTGGCGTACCGTGATCTGAATCTGTGGTAGGAAATCGATTCTTCGTTCGATCAGAGGTCCAAATCGACTCGACCATGTACAACTGCAATTCAGCCAGTAACTCAAACGTATGAATCCAAAGAAACGAACCAGTGTCCTTCGACGATCACAGCTGGAGCAACTTGAGTCCCGTACGTTGTTACACGGTGGTGGGATCGCTTCCGGATTCGTTTACCTTGATGCCGACGACAGCAACACGAAGGATACTGGGGAGTTGGGCATCCCCGGAATAGTTGTCAGCTTATCGGGAACTGACGTCGAAGGTTCCTCGGTAGAACGATCGACGCTCACCAATGACGATGGGCTCTACACCTTCGACGAGTTAGAACCTGGGACCTATCAGATTGCGAAACGACAATCTTCGGCACTACAGGACGGGCAAGACGCAACGCCTGTGATTGGCTCCACGGTCAACAATAGTCAGTTCGAGGACGTCGTGCTAAACGACGATGATGAACTAACTGACAACAACTTTGGCGAACTCGGGTTGCAGCCGCAATTCATCAACATACTATGGCTTTTGTCTTCCACGCCACCTGCAACTCAAATGTTACGTGAAACTGTTGCGTTGGCGGAGGACATCAATGGTGACTCGGCCTTGGCGCAATCGATTCGCAAGAGTGGCTCTGACGTTCCAGAGTTAACAAACTCGGCCCCCGTGGCAGTTCGTGACGATTTCCGAGTCACTCAGGGAGAGACGCTTTCTCTCAATGCAAGTCAAGGTGTGCTTGGTAATGACGTTGATAACGAAGGCAATGTTTTGACCGCGACGATCGTTCGACAGCCCGAGAACGGCACGCTTACGCTGAACTCGGACGGCTCACTTAGCTACACTCCAAACTCAGACTTTACGGGCAACGACTCGTTTACCTACACAGCAAGTGACGGGGAGTTAAGTTCCAATGTTGCTGAAGTAGCGATTGAAGTCGTTTCGGCTGAGGTGACAAATCGACCGTTTGGTTCCGTTACGCCGGGAAACTTCCGTGACGCAGGAGTCGCGGGGACGCGGACCGACCTATTGCCGGACGCTCCTCCGCTCAACGCGGATCACGTGACCGAGGCTTTTGATTACAGTGCGTACACCAATCCGCCAACCTACGGGCCGCACCACGGGTTCTTGTTGGATGGTGAAAACAATGCGATCACGCCTCGTTCAACCGGTGTTTATGAGACCGAACAACCAGACGAGGATATGGTCCATGGGTTGGAACATGGGCATGTATGGATCAGTTACAACCGAACGCTCATTAGTAACGCCGACTTGGATGCGCTGCGGCAATTCGTGATTGATGGCGGAGAGAATACCGGAGTTGTCATGACGCCTCGCGTGGCGAATGACTCGGCCATCGCGGTGGCTTCATGGGGACGGCTGCTGACGCTTGACTCATTCGACGATGCCCAGATTCGCAACTTTGTGGAATTGAATCGTGGCAAGTCAGATGGAGAGGGGTTCATTCCTTCTGGACAAAAGGCTGAGGGGGCCGCGAGTGAAAACTTGAGTGATGGGCTACCTCACACACCACCAGTCGAAGTCGTAAATACTGCACCGACTGCGAACAATGATTCATTCCAGACTGATCAGGAAAGCTCGTTGACCGTGGCAGCGACTCAGGGCGTTCTCACGAACGATTCGGACGACGAAAACGATTCGCTTGTCGCGGTTGTTGAGTCGAATCCATCCGACGGTTCGCTGAGTTTGAGCGAAGATGGCTCATTCACGTACGTACCCGACGCGGGGTTCATCGGCGAGGATACGTTCACTTATACAGCCAACGATGGCGAACTGAGTTCCAACACTGCCACGGTTTCGATTGACGTTCTTTCGACAAATAGGGCGCCTGTGGCATCGGCAGACAGTTTTTCCGGCAACCAAAACGAAACGCTGATTGTTGTCGCTTCGAACGGCGTGCTCGCAAACGACAACGATCCCGATGGGGATGCGTTGACGACGAGCTTAGAGAATGATGTTAGTGATGGGCAGCTTGTCCTGAGCGCCGACGGATCGTTCACATATACCCCAAACGCCGATTTCGTCGGAACGGATAGCTTCACCTACACGGTCAGCGACGGATCTTTGACGTCCAGCCCAGCAGCGGTCTCGATAACGATGCTTGAGACTACGCTCCCAAACCAGCCTTTCGGAACGGTGACGCCGGGCTCGTTTCGTGAAGAGGGGTTAGCGGGTGTCCGAACAGATGTGTTGCCAGGGGCGCCACCCCTCAACGCAAATCATGTCCAAGGCGTCGCAGACTATAGCGGATACAGCAATCCACCGACGTACGGTCCACACCACCCCTTCCGCTTGGACGCGCAACGCAACGCGATCACGCCGCGACCAACCGGAGTTTACGAAACCGAGCAGCCCGACGAAGACATGGTTCACGGCTTGGAGCACGGACATGTTTGGATCAGTTACAACCCTAGCCTCACTAGTAGTCAGGACTTGTCCGACTTAAGACAATTCGTGATTGACGGTGGAAACAACACGGGAGTCATCATGACACCTCGTGCTGCCAATGATGATGCCATCGCCGTAGCTTCGTGGGCTCGATTGCTTACGCTCGACAACTTTGACGCCGTTGCGATCCGTACCTTCATTGAGTCGAATCGCGGGAAGTCCGATGGGGGAGG
>CAZFWL010000111.1:3369-3696 GCA_964522775.1 uncultured Halomicronema sp. | reverse complement strand
ATCCCATCCGGGCAGAAAGCCGACGATGCCGGAAGCGAGAATTTGGACGACGGGCTGCCCCATTAAGAATTAGGCAAGGTCTGCATCTCTATCGCGACAGCTAGAAAGCCGCTTCGAGTCCAACGCTGATTCCTTGGGCCCAGAACGAAGTGGTGTCCAGCCTCGGGGCCGGTCGAGCTTCCCCTGATAAAGTACCTGGTGGGATTTGCGAGGTGTTGATCGTTAAGTCAAGCTGATCGCCAACGCGGGCTACTTCGCTCCAGTACATAAATGTGTACCCGAACGTCCCGACTACGCGTGGAGTAAATCTGCGTCTGAGGTTGAAGC
>CAZFWL010000111.1:0-3349 GCA_964522775.1 uncultured Halomicronema sp. | reverse complement strand
GCAATTGCGCTAAAGGATTGCTTTTCTCTTTGGCCAATGTTCGACGCCTGAGCCAACAGACCTCCCGAAGATAGGTTCGATGAGCCGCCCACGGTTGACGTTGTTTCTCCCGAAACCCCCACGTTCGATTGTGTGCTTCCCAAAGCGACCTTGGCCACGAACTCACTGAAGACACAAGGAGCTGATTGCCATTGCTTGACGAATCCGAATTGGCCGCCATGAAATTCGTTGGCAGCGTCGAATTGGTCAAACAAGGAGATCGTTGCTCCTTGTGCGGCAGGCGACAGCAGGAGTGTGGACTCGCTCATTCGCAAGTCGTCGTTCAGTTCCGCGTACCGATAACCCCAAAGGTATTCCAAACTGCTACCGGGCCCACGCTCGAGCTTTCGTCTGAACAAGATCTCAAATGTCTGGAATTCGGAGCTAAGTGTGATATCCAACGAGCCAGAAACAACATTGGGAAACGTCACCAGGTGCGACTCTTCGGCATTGTTCTGAGTATTGAAAAACGGCCGCGTCAGGATAGGCAACGAACTGTCGGACCCCGAAAACGATTCACGTTCATTGCCCAGTGTCGTGTATGTAATGTCCAACGCCGTACAGTGACGTGGGTCTAGCCAGAAACCGAGAGAAAAGCGCCCACCAGATCGCGATGCCGCCGCAAGGTCAGTGTCACCGAACAAAACCTCCGTCGTCGGCAATCCAAGAACGCCTGCATCGACCTGCGTGGTGCCGCCGACGCTGGTCGATGCCAAGGCCGGCACATCAATTCCCTTCGTCCACCAAAGCAAGTATTCCGCTTTTGCCCAGGCTATGGGCTGAGGTGGTTGCTGACATTGCTGACAACACGGTGAATACTCATAGGCAGCAACATCAACTAGGGTTCGCCCATGTGGTACCGCGTTGGATACGTGGTTGCTCGAAGCGGTGGACGACTGGCTTTCCGGCTGGATTGGGTACTGGTCCACGGGCAGATGTGTTTGCCGGAGAAGCCTCCTCTCAACTGATGGCAACACATGGCTACCGACAATTGCTGTATCCGGATTTGCTGCCCGCTGTCCGATCGCATCGGTCGAATACCAGCAAATTGCAATGAAAGTCAGGATTAACGGGCGGCTCAACATGTCGGGGTTACCTCTCGTTCGACGCACTACCTCTCTCGACTTATCGGCACTACTTGCGTATTCCGTAGAGTCTTCCTGGCTTTAAAGATTGAATAAGCCTTTCCGCTCAGTGATAGCTTGCTGGTCATGGTGCGTGAGTTCTTGCGGGAGGAACGAACGCCTTCGGCAAGCTAGCATGCGCGCCGCGTCTTTCTTTGGCAGTGAAGCAACGGCTACCGCCGCTGCGAAAAGCGAATTGAGAAATGAGCAGGTGCTAGCACGAAAGAAGCTCAGATTACATCGAAATCCAATACCAGTCGATTCAATCCCGAGCTTAGAGGCAAAAAAATGAGGGCGTAGAGATTTTTTGGCCGCTCTCTAGCAACGCTCAAATCGCATCCGTCATCAGTCCTTCGCCGCCTCCAATAATGAATGCGAACTCGAGCTTCGCAGGTGCGTAGTCAACTAGTTCTCTTGCAACGTCGAAACGATGTCGTTGGCATCTTTCGGCACGCCAATTAAGACTCTATCACCCACAATCATTGCCGGCAGCCGTTGAATGTTGGCCGCATTAAAAAGACGCACATAGTCTCGCAATCTCGTCGATTCCACTGCGCGGAGATCATGATCTGATCCGACCAAGTTTTCTGCGTACTGGACAGCGTGCTCGAACGGCGGCGCTTCGTCTGCGTCCATTAGCCAGTTATGAAATGACGCAAATTTTTGGGGAGCCACCGTGAATACGGCGAGTGCCAGTTTGGCATATTTGCACGCACCATGGTGTTTGCTATGAGTCGAGCGAATAAATGGATTGCAGCTGGCCTCCAATGGAACGGGAAACACCACAACCGCAAAACGAGCCCCCAACTCTTTGCGGACTTGTTTCAGATGCTGATGTACCTGCCGGCAGTCAGGACACGTGTAGTCCAAAAGTTCAATGACTACGTAGTCGGCATCTGGTTGTCCGAGTAAACCATGGTCGTGAATATCGATCTGCAAGCGACCTTTGAGAAACGACAACCTCCGCGGGGAAATTGGACCAGGCGCGGCAGGTTGACGCCCTGTTGGCAAAATCGACGATTCTGTCGTTGCTTCTCCTACACTGGTCACCACGCTTGGGGTAGCGTTGACTACTGATTTCGGCGGCTGAGCCGTAGGAGCTATGACCGTTTCGGGGTGAATGGTCAAAGCCGCCATAGATTCATCCGTCTCAATGACTTCGTACGTGCGAGCCGGGAATAGGCTTTGAATCATCACCAAGGAGCCGACAGCGACGACAGTGCATAATACTGGCCATCGAGCGCTGGCGGCAATACTTAAGGACGACTCGCCGGTCGAGGCGGACGCGCGAACACTGCCTATCGTAAGCTGTTGCATAACTTCCATCTGCGACGGCCGTCTCCTTCGGGCTGCTTCAAGTGCGATGTTCCCCCAATCGATCACAGCAATCATGACGCCACAACTATGAATGATCGAGCAATAAGGACAGATGTGTCCGATCACGACCACCTGCAAAAAAAGGAACCACACCGCCGAACCAAAGGCGATCGCGATTAGCGTCTCATAGCAACGTCTCGTCACGTCCGCAAGCTGCTGTTTCGTCGCTGAATGCAATGCGATGCTGGTCACGAGGATGGCAGCATAGGTTATGAAACCCAGAAGACTCACTGGAATACCAGCAACGCGAGACCACGGGCTCCGTAGGACGTCATCACACGCCAAGTCCGTTGAATCGTCTCCACACGCCGCGACTGTTCCGTGCGTCAACGTCACCCATGTCAGATAGGCAGCCACGGCCATGGCCGTGAATGCGAGAAGGCGGATAGCTGTCAGTGACAATACATTGCGGTAATGACTTCCGGGCATATTCAATTCTCAAGTCCGTGTCCACTCAGGATTTCCCTTACTCTTTGGTGGTCGCTGTTTGACAACGAAAGGTTGGCCGAAGCTTCCAATGCTGGAAACTTGCCACCGCTTGACCTCATTGAACGGCCCGGCCCAAGTCCGCGATGCGAGCGTGCTCACTCCGTAGGTTCAGGTGGCGCGTGTCCGAATTTCGCCTCATAGAGTTTGGCAAATTTCTCGGCCCGCGTGGGATCACATTGGAAGCACTGCGACTCGGCTCGATTGTGTTCCTCGCACCAATCGCCTTTTGCCTTGAATTCATCAGCAGCTTTCGTGCTACACATGCTGCATTCTTCCTCTGGAATGCCGTGCTCAGTGCACCACCAGCCGCCATGGTTGTG
>CAZFWL010000110.1:0-7675 GCA_964522775.1 uncultured Halomicronema sp. | reverse complement strand
AAAGGGGGATTTATCAATCAGCAGTTGGGCCGCAGCGGCAGGATCATGGCCAGCAATCTCAATCTGGGGAATGACTTTGTTGCGACGTTCTAAATCGTAGCGGTAGGTGCGATCGTAATAGTCCAGCACGATTTTGCAGACTTCGCGCAGTTCGCCACGATGCAGAAAGTCCACTGCCGCCTGAGTTCGCTGCCCGCCCAAACGTTTACGGATACGCTCGGTGGCCTCGATGAGTCCAGCGCGATCCGTTTGTCCGTAAATGTCCACCAAAATATCCAGCCGTTCGTCGAGGGGACGTACCACTTCCAGGGTGGGGGCGGCTTCCATTAACGCGAACAGTTCGGCGGGGACTCGACAAGTGCCGACACGCTTGCTCTCCGCTTCAATCCAAACAGGGCGATTGGGATCGAGTTGCGCCAGACGATCGCCAATCAAATTCTCAAACTGTTCGGTGCTGGGTTGGGGCGGCATGTCCAAGCTGCCGTAGCTGCTGCCGCGATGATTGGCCAGTCCTTCCAAATCCAGCACCTGCTCGCCCTGTGCCGCCAGGGCATGCAGAATTTGGGTCTTGCCTGTGCCTGTCATGCCCCCCAGCACAATGATCTGGCGCGGGGTACTAAACACCTGCCCGGCCCAGCGACGAAAGGATTTGTAGCCGCCCTCTAAGGTGGCGATCTGCAAGCCCGCCATTTCTAAGCACCAGGCCACACTGCCACTGCGCATACCGCCTCGCCAGCAATGCGCGCGCAGCAAACGATCCGGGGCGATCGCTTTGGCCTGTCGCACCATTTCCCCTAACTTTGGTCCGACGAGATCAAACCCCAATTCCACTGCGGCTTCTCGGCTCTGCTGCTTGTAACAGGTGCCAACTTGAGCCCGCTCGTCATTGCTGAAAAGGGGAAAGCTGATGGCGCTAGGAATGTGTCCCTGCTCATACTCGGCGGGACTCCGCACATCCAGAATGGGGCCAGCCGCCGTCAAAAAATCTTGAATTGCTAAATGCTTCACCATGCCTTAATTGTAATGGGCGGCTCGGCTTCGCGAAATGGTTGTACGGTGCCGATACAGGTGGCGTCAGTGTAGCCACGATCGTGCAAGTCGGTGAGGCAGTCAGCGGCGCGATCGCGGGGCACGGTAGCTAACAGTCCCCCAGCCGTCTGCGGATCAAACAAGATGGGATAGTCAGGATGATTGGCGTAGGACGATGCATGCTGCAGTGCCTTCGCTGCTTGCAGATTTTGTGGCTGCAGAGAGCTGACGATGCCTTGATGGAGAGTTTCTCTGGCTCCATCGAGCAGGGGCAAGTCCTGCAGCGTCAAGGTGACTGAGACCCGAGAGGCGTTGACCATTTCAAGTAAATGACCCAGCAGCCCGAACCCTGTGACATCGGTGCAGGCGGTCACGCCATGATGCCGAAAACACTGCATCGCCATCGCGCTGGGTTGAATCATGTGAGCGATCGCGCTCTCGATCCAACGGCCCTTAGCTTTTTTCTGCATGTCGGCGGCAAACAGTGTCCCCGTGCCCAAGGGTTGAGTCAAAATCAGCGCATCCCCCGGCTGCATGCCGCTTTTGGGGAGAATTGCAGCCTCCTCGACCAGACCGTTGCAGGCCAACCCCAACGCAAGCTGCTCCCCCTCCGTTGTGTGCCCCCCGACCAGAGAAGCGGGCGTCGCTATCAGGGATTTTTGCACTCCAGAGAGTAGATGAAACAGCGTTTCGGTTTGTTTGTCGGTTGTCCCGTGGGGGAGGGTGGCGATCGCCAGCACCGTCTGCGGGTCTGCCCCCATGGCGTATACATCGTTGAGGCAATGCTTCACCACGATTTGCCCAAACACAAATGGGTCGTCCACCAAGGCATTGAAGAAATCGACAGTATGCACCATCAGCTGGCCCGGTGGCACCCGCACCACAGCCGCATCATCCGGTGCCGCCAATCCCATCAGCACATGATCTGTTTGGTTCCTAACGGTAATATTGTTGCCCTTTTTTTCAAGGGGGGTTGGAGAGAGCACCAACCGCGCCAACGCTCGCTGCAATACGTCGCTGCCGACTTTGGAGCCGCAGCCCGCACAATACATGATTGGGGGCGATGGTGATGAGGGGGTCCCACTAGTCGCTTGCTCTTCACCCATGTCAGGAAAGTCGCTGAACAAGCTCATGAATTTCTGATCAATGCGATCCTTCCAGGCCCGCATGAGTTTGGACTCAAAGGTGAAGGGGCCACGGGAGGCGATCGCGCTGCCATCCCCAGTATCGATGATGTTCAAGTACTGCTTTTGCGGAGCGAACGGCTTCAGCGGTTTGCCTTGGAGGTAAGCCTGTAAGTTGTTAAATAATGGCGGCCCTTGCCGAACAGCGAATACACCGGCCTTGGGACGGGGATAATGCGTCATCGTGGCAACATCCCCCGCTGCAAAAACGTTGGCATGCGAGCAACTTTGCAAGGTGTCCTCAACGAGCAGAAACCCGTTGTCATCAGTGGCGAGTCCTGAACCCTGAATCCACCCAGGAGCGGAGGCATTGGTGACCCAGAAGACGCGATCGCACTCCACAGTCAACCCTGACTCGCACCGCACCCGCCGCTGGCCATGATTCACAGATTCAATTTGGCAAACGGATTCTTGTAGATGTAGCTGCACACCCCGTTCCACAAAGCGGCGATGCAGCAGCTTGCGAGTGCTGCGATTGCGGCCGTTGGCAATTTCTTCACCGCGATGAAAGAGGTGAATTGCCAGGTCGTCGCGCGATCTCCCCAACTCATCCAGCAATCGCCAGAGCCGCACCTGCATATTCAACGTCAGCTCTACGCCACCGACACCGCCGCCGACCACAGCGAACGAAATGGGCCCCGGAGCTGAATACCTTACCTCGTCGAGAAAAACGTTCCAGGCTTGCAACAAATCGGGAACGGGCTGCGCCGGAATCGCGTATTCCTGGGCACCAGGCACCGCCACTGTCGCAGGAGTGCTGCCGGTATCGATGGAGAGTGCATCAAAGGCGACGGGCGGATAATGAGCGCAAATGACCTGTTGGTTTTCAACATCGATCGCCACGGCGCGATCCATCATGAGTTGGCAGTTGGCAAAGCGGCTGAGGGGACGCAGATCGATATGCGAGGCATCGAAGTCGTACAGTCCAGAAATGTGGCAGGGCAACATGCCGGAATAGGGCGTATCGACCAAGTTCGTAATCAGTGTAAGACGCACTCCTGGGAGGGGCTGCATGCCAAATTTACGCAGCACAATCGCGTGGGTATGACCACCGCCTACAAACACCAAATCTTTAACAATCGGCTGCCCTGACTGCATGTAGCCTCGCAAAATATCTGTCTTCAAGATATCGGCCTTTCCGCTGTCCTAAATGAGAAAGGCTTGAGGAATGGTTGAGACACCTTAACTGGCAGCATCTGCTAGCAGCGCGCCACCCTTTTCTCGCCCTAGTGAAAAGATGCTAGGCCCAGGGGTAAAGGAAAGGTTATTGAGAAGTTAAGAGATTGAGCTAGTGTGAAGGGATAAAGCGTTGAAGGAACTTCTGCGCCTGATCTGGCACTGCATTTTCCCAGACTCGGGAGGGGCATAAACAGGGGCCATCCCCCTGATCAGGCTTGGGCAGATGACTTAAAGCCCTCAACCCAGTACCTTAAGATCTGAAATTTTTATGCGGCTAAGTCGGGCATCAATTTGGGTATTCTCCTTGAATTTTGCGGCCATTGCGGCGGCGATCACCATCTACTACCAAGGGGGGCGCGATCCGTTTGGAGAGCGAGGCTTCATCACGTTTCTATCGAGTGCGCAGTTGCTGGCGATCGCTGGACTCAATTACCAAATCTTTAGGGTCAAGAAAGCAGCTAGTCAAACGGCTAAGCCTTCGGCACACCGACTGTGGCAACTGCTTGCGCTGGGATTCGTATTTTTGGCTGCCGATGAGTTTTTTGCTATCCATGAAGTGACCGATCTATTTATCCATGACGTCTTTCACCTAGAAGAAACGGTCATGACTGATCGCATAGATGATGTGATTGTGGGCCTGTATGGCCTTGTGGGATTGGCCATGGTTTGGACCCATCGCCGCGAATTTTTCGTGAGCGCTCCTGCGATCAACTTCCTGAAAACTGGATTTGGATTGATGGGAGTCATGGTGCTGATCGATTTCATGACCAATGATCAGTTGTTTTTCTACCGCTTTTTCCAACCGACAACGGCTGAATTCATTGACACCGCACTCTACAACTTAGAAGACTCCCTCAAGATTTTGGCTGAAGCCTCTCTAATACTGGCTTTTTACAGCATTCTGATTGCTGTGAATGCCCATACAAAAAGGCTGGAAGGTGTCAAAGGTACCTTCCAGCCAGAACGTGAGTCTGTTAAACGTTGACTCAACCTCGTGGGTAAGCCTTAGCGGACGAAGCTTTAGTTGTCATCCAGTGCCGCAATGCCAGGAAGGGTTTTGCCTTCTAGCAGTTCGAGGCTAGCCCCACCACCCGTGGAGATGTGGCTCATTTGCGCAGCGACGCCGACCTTCTCTACCGCCGCGACGGAATCGCCACCGCCGATGATGGTCGTCACACCTTGGGGCGTCAGTTCCGCTAGCGTGTTGGCGATTGCCTCAGTTCCCGCCGCAAATTTGTCGAACTCAAATACCCCCATGGGGCCATTCCAGATCGCTGACTTACACTGCTTCAGCGCTGCTTGGAATACTTTCACCGCGTCGGGACCAATGTCCAAGCCCATCCAGCCATCCGGAATCGACTCAATGCTGACGGTTTGAGCGTTCGCATCGGGAGCAAAGTTGTCAGCGACCACCACATCGGTGGGCAGTAACAGCTCAACGCCTTTTTCCTTCGCCTTAACTTCCAGAGACTTCGCCAGTTCCAGCTTGTCTTCTTCCACCAAAGACTTACCGACGCTCAAGCCCCGTGCCTTGTAGAAGGTAAAGATCATGCCGCCGCCAATCAGCAGTTTGTCTACTTTGTCTAGTAGGGTCTCAATAACGCCGATTTTGCTGGAAACTTTGGAACCACCGATGATGGCTGCTAGGGGGCGCTGGGGATTTTCGATCGCTGCCTGCAAATATTCCAGTTCCTTCTCGATCAAGTAACCGCCGACGGAGGGGCTGAGGTACTTGGTCACGCCTTCCGTGGAAGCGTGGGCCCGGTGAGCCGTCCCAAACGCATCATTGACGTAAAGATCCGCGTTAGCCGCAAGCGCCTTCGCAAATTCTGGATCGTTGGCTTCTTCACCCGCATGGAAGCGAACATTTTCGAGTAAGGCAACTTGGCCATTCTGGAGACCGTTGACGGCAGCCGCCACATCCGGCCCTACGCAGTCGTCGCACTTGACCACTTCTTGACCTAACAGTTCCGAAAGCCGCTTGGCGACGGGGGTCAAACGCATGGAATCAACCACTTTGCCTTTGGGACGTCCGAAGTGGCTCGCTAAAACAACCTTGCCACCTTTGCCCGTGAGGTCTTGAATGGTCGGTAGCGCAGCACGGATGCGAGTATCGTCGGTGATTTCGCCCGCGTCGTTGAGGGGCACGTTGAAATCGGCCCGCACGAGGACCCGCTTACCCGATACATCAGCGGCGGTGAGCGTTGCTACGGTCTTCTTTGCCACAGGTTTGAACCTCCCAAGTTGCGATTATTACGTTTCTGCATGGCTGTTGCCGAGGAGCCCCCACCCTTGAACTAATCTAAGAGTTGGGAGGGCACATGACAGCGCGATCGCGCGCCACCGTTTTGTTGTCAGTGCTACAACCATGTCCGAGACTCATTCTACCGGAGTCTGTGTATTCGTCTGAGGAGCTATGTTCAAGACGATTCTGTTTCCTATCGATATGAGCCCAGAGGCCCAGCAAGCGGCGAGCCTGGCAATTGACTTGGTCAAAGAGCATCACAGTCAGCTCGTATTGCTATCCGTCGTTGAAACGGGCGAAAATCCTGACCATCCAGAGCAAGCTTCCACAGAAGCCGTTGCCGCCCTGCTAAACCAGGCCCAGTCGCTCTTTGAGCAGCAAGGCGTTCATAGCAAAACGATTGAACGGGAAGGACAACCTGCATTCGTGATTTGCGATGTCGCAGATGAAATTGAAGCCGACTTGATCGTGATGGGCTGTCGCGGCGTCGGTTTGATTGAGGAAGTCAAGCAAGAGAGCGTCACCAACCGCGTCATCAACCTTTCCCCTTGCCCCGTCTTGATTGTGCCCTGACGCATCTTTCTAGATGTCAGCTTGATAGCGTAGAGCCAATCATCTTGCTTGCTAGCAAATGTTCCCTTTTGGATATTGCTGTAAGGCCTCCAGATTTGGCATGAGCGGCTCAATCATTTCAAGACAGCGCGATAGTCAGGCTGCTTATCAGTCTTAGCGAATAGCTTTTGTGCGGTGCCTTCCCTGTGACAATGGTGAAGGCATTTTTTGCAGGTAGAAAAAGTATGTTGAGCTTTTGGGCACGCACCAGTGGCACCTGGATCAATGTCGCCACCGTGCTTGTGGGGTCAGGTTTGGGGCTATTGCTTCGGCAACATCTACCCTTCGCCATGCAGCAGATCATCACCCAGGCCTTGGGGCTACTGACCTTGGTCATTGGGTTTGCGATGTCGCGCAGCCTGTTTGAGGTGCAGGCCGGTCCGATAGATGGCGTCATCTTAGGGTTGCTGGCCTTGGTCATTGGCGGGCTACTAGGGGAGTGGTGGCAGATTGAACAAAAGCTCATGGCGCTGGGCGATTTGATTAAGCGGCAAGTCAAAGGCAGCGGTCGCTTTACCGAGGGGTTCGTCGCGGCGAGTTTGCTCTTTTGCATCGGCCCCATGACGATTTTGGGGAGCCTGAATAACGGCCTCTCGGGAGACAATACCCTACTCACCCTCAAAGCTGTGATGGATGGCCTTGCCTCGATCGCCCTCACTGGGTCTTACGGCATCGGTGTGGGCTTTTCGGCCATTACAGTGCTCCTGATTCAAGGCGGGCTTTCGTTGCTCGCGGGCAGCCTGTCCACCGTCATTGTCGATCCCACCACTGATCCATCGGTCATGCTCACCACCGGCATTGGCGGCATGATGATCATTGGACTGGGGCTCGGTTTGCTGGAAGTCAGCAAAATTCGGATTGCCTCATTTTTGCCAGCGCTGGTAATCGGGCCACTAGTTGTCGCGATCGCCCGTTGGCTCACGCTGTAACACCATTGGTACTCGATAGTGCAGGGATCTGAAGTAAGCGGGGTTAAGCGCAAGGGAGCGAGGGAGGCGGGATGCTGAGGGACTGTTTATCAAGAAGGTATTGTACGAAGAAGCCTCCCCACATCTCATACCCGGTCACGCCCACACCTATCTACCCTCACACTCTGCCACTGCCTGTAACAACTCCGTAAAGACCGCTGAGACTCTTAGCAACCTGAGCCATTATGAGAAAGATTTACCAAATAGGGACTTCCGAGCGGTATGGGGTTATTCGATAGCGTATTTAACGAAGGACAGGCTGAGCAGCAGGTCGAACTTAAGCCAGAAGAAGCGTTCGCTGCTGTCGCCTTAGTAGCGATCGCCGCCGACGGGTATTTATCCGATCAAGAAGGGCGCGACATGACCCATATGCTCGAACGCATGCATTTGTTTCAGAGCTAGTCCCATGAAGTGGTGCATCGCATGTTTGACAAGCGGCTGTCATTGTTGAGGCTGCA
>CAZFWL010000109.1:1431-7701 GCA_964522775.1 uncultured Halomicronema sp. | reverse complement strand
AAACTCATCCACTAGAGGCATGGCGCTGTTGCCGTAACCGGGATAGTCAGGGGCAACTAGGTGGTAGCTGTCGCTCAAGGCCAGCATCAGATTGCGGAACATGTGAGATGACGTCGGAAATCCATGGGGCAGCAAAATCGTAGGATTTTTGGGACTGCCAGCCTCTCGGTAAAAGATATCCAGGCCATCAATGTTGACGGTGTGATAGCGAATGCTTTCGATGGAGAATGTGGACGGTTCCGCAGCCGATGAAGGCTGAGCCAACTGATTCATCGCAATGACATCAGCGGCAACAGCAGCGGAGCCCATCGCTAAAAAGCGACGGCGGTTGAGGCGATGAGGCAACAGATTCATGGGAGTCAGCCTAGATATGTAGATAATTGACGCGGAAAGAAATTTGTATGGAGAGATTAAGGGCTTTCCTGACTTGGAATCCTTGACTCGGGTCAAGTTCTCAATATTCGGCAATATCCTCTAACCATTCTGGGGAGAAGGTGATCGCTCGACGTTGGCGGGTAATTACGCCTTCAGTCTCGAGACGTGCTAGGACGCGAGATAAAGCTTCTGGGGTCAGACCTAGCTCACTGGCGACCGCTTGCAGCGGTTTGTCAAGGGTGACGGTGAATTGGCCGGGCGTTAAACGGGGTGTTAAGTATCGCAAGAGGCGATCTCGCGATGAGTAGATACTCCGCAGCTCCAGCAATGACTTGACGGCGTAAAAACGCCGGGTCAGATGAGCTAGATAACACTCAGAAAGTTCTGGATCGGTTTTGAGAGCCGCTGCAAAATCATCTGCGGGAATAGCGATCACCTCACTGGCGGTTTCTGCGATCGCCGTACAAGCATAATTCGGAATGTATAGAGCGCTTTCCCCCAGCAGTTGCCCGGCTTCGACGAAGTAGTGGGTTACCATCTGCTGATGCACAAAGCTCACCAGCCGCATTTGACCACTCTGTACGAGATAGATAAACCGAGCCTTATCCCCTTGCTGAAGAAGGATCTCGCCTTTGGATAAGAATTTTGTAAATGAGTTTTGATGTAGTTTTGCGGGTAAGTCGTCTAATTGCAGCGGTGACATATTTCGATCTCGATTGGATAATTTCTAGATTTGCAACTAACCCCTCGTGCCGCTGGGAATAAGCCAGCAGCATGAGGAGCGATGCTAAATACCTTGCATTGGGGAGAAGTTGGGCAACTGCTTAACTCGCTCAATCCAGGTCAAAACGTGGGGATAAGGATCTAAATCCACCTGACCATCGCGGGCGAGTGCCACATAGGGAAACACTGCGATGTCAGCGATTGTGGTCCGATCCAGCGCCAGCCACTCATGGTCAAGCAGATGCTTATCGAGTTGCGTCAGGATGAAGGCAGACTTTTCGTGGGCACGGTCGATATTGATCGCTTTCGCGCCAAACAGGTGATACAGACGCGCATTTTCTGGTCCTTGGCGCACTTCACCCGCCGTGGTGGAGAGCCAACGGACAACTTCTGCTAAGGCCAGGGCGTCAGTTGGCAACCAGCGATCGCCCCCATAGGTGCGTGCCAGATATACCAAAATTGCTTGCGCATCGGCTAAGGTAACGTCGCCATCTACTAGCGTGGGCACTTGTCCAAAGGGGTTCAGCGCCAGGTATTCGGGCGACTTGTGCTCACCTTTCAACAAGTCAATTGGCACCCATTCGTAGTCGAGATTCAGTAATTCCAGCAAAAGGCGAGCTTTATAACCATTGCCGGATAGATCGTGGCCGTAGAGCGTAATCATGGAATTTCTCCTGGTGAGTTAGTTAGTGAGAGGGGGACTATGAGTCCGAGGCGATCGATACCGTCAGCTTGATGGCGCGCATCAAGCACTTTCGTGAGCGAAAACTTTGTTGTAAGCAGCTTGTGTTGCTAGCTGCCCCTCTCTCAACATTGAGAGAGGGCACTGAATTTACATCGTGGGGGTGACGAACTCACCTTTCTCCCAAGCGGTATCGGCGTTGGTTTTCATCGTGGGTTCGTCGGCTTCCCACTGAGGCTTGGTGTTACCGCCCTCGCCGTTGTAGAAGAGGTACAGCTTGTTGTCGGTAACTTTGTAGGTTTCTGGATCAACATGCACAAGTTTGCCTTCACCGACAGCAACGGCACAGAAGCCACCGTATTGAGGGACATATGCTTCGGGATCGGCTTCAAATTTAGTTTTGTTCTCAGCTGTAGCGAAGTAATAGACAGCATCGCCAAAGGTAGCGGTAATCTCGGGGTTGCCAGGAACCGGCTGATCGATGAAATAGGAAACCGGGTCATAGCCACCAATGGCAACGTTTTGGTCAGTCAGGTTGATGGGGCGAGACATATTGGGACCTCCAAGGTAACTGTGTGCTTCGAGCGAAAATTGAACGTTTGGGTGATGAACACCCGAGACAGGTTGTGAAAGAGACAGGCAGGTGGATAGAACTTATTGCCGCGATCGCGCCTGGGGATTTGAAACCTGGGCGCAAGGACAATACACACCGGTAGCAAAGGGAATGCCAAAGCCCAGGGCTGCAGAGAACCAACGTTGATAGGTCATTTCACCTTTCAATAGGGCGGGACCATGATTGATAGCGAACAAGAGCGAGCCAATCATGACTGCGAACCGAAGGGCATTGGTGAATTTGCGTTTAGGCTTGGCGCGATCGCGGTCAGGCAAACTGAAGGTCATCACGATACGGTGGCCTTAGCGCGACCTAATAGCTCATCGAGTTGACCTTGACGCTCCAGGGCTTGCAAGTCGTCATTGCCGCCGATGTGGCGATCGTTGATGAAGATTTGGGGTACGGAACGGCGACCATTTGTACCGCGAGCAACCATGGCGTCGCGAGCCGCTTCGTCACCATCCAAAACGTATTCGGTATAGTTAACGCCTTTGCGATCAAGCAATTGCTTGGCACGACGACAAAACGGACAAGTGCTCCAGGTATAAATTTCAACGTTGGCCATGATGATTTCCTCCTTAAGAGATTTGGGTGGGTAAATGTGAATGAGTCTCCGGGGCGCAGGGGCAAGGCATGCTCGCAAGAGCTGTTGGGCAAAAGCTGGAAGCATCTAACGAGAATGCCTCGCCCCTGCGACGGATTAAATCCATGCATTACGGAAAAACTAGGCAGCACTCGGGCGTCGGGTGCCTTCGGCTCGACGAATGTCGCGCCAGATTTGGGTGGCAGCGTTGGCTCCATCGGCAGCGGCAATGACAACTTGGTTCATGCCGACCTTGAGGTCACCGACGGCGAAGATGCGAGGATGAGACGTCCGGTTCATGGAGTCCGTAACCAAGTTGCTGCCTTTGTATTCCAGGTCAATTCCCTGCAAATAATCGGCGTGATACTTAGAGCCCATGGACACCAGTCCCGCATCAAGCTCAACCGTGGAACCGTCTGCTAACTCCACTCCAGACATTTGATGGTGCTCGCCTAGGAATTTGCGAATCGGCTGTTCGTTAATGGTGTAACCGGCTTCGGTGAAGCGATCGCGCAATTCTGACTCGATCTCGAACGCGCCGTTGGTGAATAAGGTGATGTGAGGCGTGAACCAACCGAGTGGAAAGGCAACTTGTAAACTACTGGCGCTACTGCCAAAGACGCCGACCCGCTGGTCACGCATTTCATAACCGTCACAAATCAAGCACACGTGCAGGTTGTGTCCGGCATAGTCGAACACGTTTTTCATATCGGCCAGCTGGGGCAGATGGTCGATGATGCCGCTAGCCGCGATGAGATAGCGGGTGCGAACCATTTCATAAGTAGGATTTTTGCGACCGATGCGGACTTTGACTGCTAGGGTTTCACCTTCATCAATCACTTCTTCCACATAGGCATTGAGATAGTCGCCGTCGAGAGAAAGGTAGTGACCTTTGCCTTGCTTGAGAACTTCTCGACCAGGGGTGTCGGGCGGCAAGCCTAAGTAATTGTGCAATTCCTGCATCCAGAAGGAGCGGGCTTTGCCTTTATCAATAATCAACGTGGAGAGCAAATAGCGCTGGAGATAAATGCCAGCCGAAAGGCCCGCCGCGCCACCGCCCACGACCAACGCATCGTATACGTGGTCGGTTGCTTGATTGAGGGTTTGCTTGGTCAGTTGCATCGCAACCTCCGAATAAGGATGTGAGACACAACTTTGTACCGAACGATCGGTTCAATGAATTAACTGTACCGAACGTTTGGTATACTGTCAACAGTTGAATTTGAAATTGCTGGAAATGCCTAAGGAGACTTACGTTCCGAGTTTGTTCTCGCTGTTTCGTCGCTACGGGTATGACGGTGCGACTCTCTCTAAAATTTCAGAGGCGACGGGATTAGGTAAGGCAAGTCTGTATCACCACTTCCCGGGTGGGAAAGATGCCATGGTGGAGTCGGTGCTGGGCTATTCCGGAGATTGGGTGCGGGAAAACATCCTGTTGCCACTCGCCGCTGACGGCAGTCCAGAAGACCGGTTGCAAAGGATGTGCGATCGCATTGATGAACTCTATGCGGGCGGGACTCAGCCTTGTGTGCTCGCAATTTTGCAATCGGGTACTGGGCGCGATATCTTCCACGACAAGGTCAAGGTGTCGCTAGAGAAGTGGATCGCGGCGATCTCGGCAGTGCTGATCGAGGCTGGACTGAATGAAGCGCTCGCTCAACAACGTAGCGAAGACGCCCTGATTGCGATTCAAGGGGCGCTGATGATGTCCCAAAGCTTGGATAAGCCTGAGATTTTTCAGCGCATCCTTCAAACCCTGCCTCAGCAGCTGCTGGCGAAGTGACCAGATTTATGGGAAAAGCTAGCTGTGTACCCGTGGTTCTGGATGTAGGTTGGAGAGCAATACGCTTTCCACTGCTGACAGTTCGGTTAAGCGAGCGTTTACGGTCTCACGCTCAAAATAGATGGTGGCCAGCACCCAGTAAGCGCCGTAGTGACGCGCTTCTGAGGCCATTAGGCTCTGGTAAAACTGGGCGAGCTCCGGTTCTGGGCAGTGGGCCGCCAGCAATCCCAGTCGTTCATGGCTTCGAGCTTCGATCAGTGCCGACACTAGCAGCGAGTCCAGCATTCTGCCAGGTTCTTCGCGGCGTACTTGCTTGCTCAGGCCAGCCCCGTAGGGGGGCGCAGGCAGGGGCCGCAAGGGTATCTGTCGGCGTTCGAGCCATTGATTGACCAG
Organism: uncultured Halomicronema sp.; assembly: GCA_964522775.1. Taxonomy (GTDB): domain Bacteria; phylum Cyanobacteriota; class Cyanobacteriia; order Phormidesmidales; family Phormidesmidaceae; genus Halomicronema. The sequence goes on along the minus strand of CAZFWL010000109.1, from coordinate 2,549 downwards.
CTCAAAATGACTGAGTTCTTCTTGAGCGATCGCTGTTAACGCTCGTACTAGTTTTTCGCTAGAGGGATAGCGGCACATCAGGTTCAGCGCTACCCCAGCGGCTTTGCGTTCACAGTGGGAATGGTCCAGCAAAACCGTGTCGAGGTTTGCGATCGCCTGCTCGACCCAAGCTTGAGACGTCGGCGTTTGCAAAAACTGGATGCGGGGTTGAGCAGCAGAGGCAGCGACCATGACAGGCAATTAGAGAGCGGGAGCTCCATTATCTTATCGATTTTGTGCGAGCTGCTGAACGCTATTCCTCCGGGCGAGGAGTTGCTTCTGTTTCATCTGTCGCGGCATTTTGTAGTTGAGCAATTTGAAACTGTGCATCTTCGTAGCAACCAGTGCGGCCTAAGTCGAGGCACAGTTGCGACGCGGCTCGCAAATCTTGTAAAGCTGCCGGTGTGTTGTTCATGTCGATATGTAGCAGGGCGCGGTCATACCGAGCAAACACGTAATTGGGGTCGATCTCGATCGCTTGGCTGAAATCTTCCATCGCACCGGGTTGGTCATCTAGCGCTTGACGGGTCAGCGCCCGGTTATAAAACGGGTCAGGGCTGTTGGGGTCAATTTGAATCGCGATGTTGTAATCCTGAAGCGAGCCCTGCAGGTCGCCCAAGCGCCGCCGCACTAGGCCACGATTTTGATAGGCCAGGGCATGACTAGGACGCTGATCGATGGCGATAGAGCAGTCACTCAGCGCCAGCTCTTGCTCGTCTAGATTTGAATAAGATAGACAGCGATTGAGATAGGCAGCCGCTTCGGTCTCCGTGTCGGTGGCGAGTTCAATGGCCTGGGTGTAGTCATTAATTGCTCCCCGGTCATCGCCCCAATCTGCCCGGGCGCTCCCTCGGTTGACATAGGCTTTGGTAAACGTTGGATCAAGTTCAACGGCCTGAGTGTAGTCGTTGATCGCCCCTTGGATATCGCCCAGCGCAAATCGAAAATTGCCGCGACTGTAGTTGTAATCAGGATTCTCAGGCGCTTGGTCAATCGCTTCAGAAATATCGGCTAAAGCCGCTTGGGTCTCCCCCAGATCAAAATAGAGTTGGCTCCGTGCCGCCAATGCCTCGGGCTGT
>CAZFWL010000109.1:0-1421 GCA_964522775.1 uncultured Halomicronema sp. | reverse complement strand
GCATTTTTTCCAGCGACTGCGTATAGGCCGCAATGGCTCCTTCCGGATCTTCGAGGGCGATCGCCTCAGCCTGGGTGATATGACTTTGAGCCGCCCAGCGCTGGGGTAGCTTGAGGCCCAACACCGCTGCCAGACCGACCAAGGTAATCAAGCCGAGGGTTCCCAGGGCGGGTAGCAGCCAAGTCCGTCGCGATGGTGCCGGTTGTAGGTCGGCGGCCATCACTTCTACGGGACGGGTGGCTAACGAGTCTGAGTCAGAATTTTCTGCTGCCGGGACTGGGGGGAGCGCGGCGGCTTGCAGGTCTTCTAAATCGTTCAAAATGTCAGCGGCCTTTTGATATCGTCGCTGAGGGTGAGTATGCACCATGCGCATCAGTAAGCTGGCAAACTGAGGCGGCATCTTCGGGACATTGCGCAATACCGCCGTCAATTGTTCATTGCGGTTAGAAGCCTCTACCTGTGGTAATTCTCTGGGATCGCGCCCCGTCAAGGCCTGGATCACAATCATGCCGAGGGCGTAGTGGTCGCTACAAAATAGGGTTTGTTGTTGCAGTTGCTCTGGCGCCACATAAACCGATACGTCTCGTAGCCGCCCCTTGCCGTTGACGTCTTTGTCTTTGCCTGAAATGTGCTGGCTAATATTTCTGATCGAGCCAAAATCGAGGACTACCCAGTGGGCCTCGGATTGATGTCGAATCAGTTTGGAGGGTTTGAGATTGCTGTGGATGACCCCATGATCCTGGGCAAAATGCAGCACGGGCAGAATTTCTTGGAGAAAGGAGATCGCCTCATGCACAGTCCACGGCCCAGACCCGGTCAACAAGTCTAACAGTGACTGACCGGGGATAAATTCCTGCACGATAAAAAAACTTTGTTCAATATCGAAGGCTGCCGACGTTTCAGGCACTTGGGGGTGTTGCCCGATTTCTTCTAATACGGCGACTTTTTGCTTCAGCAAGCGCAAAATGAACTGCCGGGTCATGGGGTTGCGGGTGGGCAGGCGAAACTCTCGCACCACACATTTGGGATGCCCCGGATAATGCACATCGGCCGCGAGGAAGGTTCTCCCCGAGGGATGAGTGTTTAACGCTTGGACAAATTGATAGCGTCCTCCAAGCAGATTTTGATCTGAAGACATATGGCAGATGATTTGCTGAAACGTTCCCTGTTTGAGGACGGCCCACAGGTGGAGCGCCAACTCAAGAGCGCTTACCCCAGTACACAATCCCTTAGATCAACCGATGGCAGTTGTCGATAAAAATGCTAATAGATGGTTTCCCTTTATAACTCCCAAAAACTTGGGCAAGCTCACAGGCATTTGAGTTTTCTTCAGAGATTGTCATCATTAGCCAGTTCTGCCCATGGGTGATAGCGATCGTCGCTAGCCCTTGTGCGTTTTGTCATAGACGAGATATTCGAGG
>CAZFWL010000108.1:0-7763 GCA_964522775.1 uncultured Halomicronema sp. | reverse complement strand
AGTGAGCCAGCAACGCATTCACCAGGGTGCCATCCATGTTGCCCGGGGCAGGATGCACCACCATGCCTGCGGCCTTATTCACAATGACGAAGTGCTCATCTTCGTACAAGATATCGAGGGGAATCGCCTCAGCCTTAACCTCTAAGGGCTTCGTCGCGGGAATGGTGACAGCGATCGCATCCCCCGTCCGCACTGCCATTTTTTTGTTAGTGCAAACCGTGCCATTTAGGGTCACATATTCCCAATCGATCAGCTTCTGTACTCGATTGCGCGATAAATCGGGCAGATGCGCTGTGAGCCAGCGATCCAACCGCGACGGTTCCGCAGTTTCTACCTGGAGCTGTAGGGTCGTATCAGAAATGGCCAGCGACCGAATTCAACAGAAGCAAACTTTAGCATTTTTGCTGTGACGTCTCCCCGAATTCAGCGTGCCGTTTTGCCCGTTCCCGATTAGACTTGCTACCAATCATGCATCCCACGCAAAGGTTCACGCACCGAGTCTCTGATGTCCCTATCTGCTCAGCCATCCTTGCCTAGCGATCGCGCTACCGAAAAAGCCGATTTGCGCCGCCGTTTGCTCAAAGCCCGCCAGGCCATTCCCCCGCAACAGTGGCGGCAAAAAAGCGATCGCATTTGCGCTCACTTGCAAACCTGGCCCACCTTTCAAACCGCTCGCTGCATCCTGACCTATTGCAGCTTTCGCAACGAACCGGATCTGAGCCCCCTGATGAATTATCTGCGCTATTGGGGCCTGTCCCGCTGTGTGGGCAAGCAAATGATTTGGCATCAGTGGTTGGGGGCAAAATCACTCCAAACGGGCAAATATGGGATCACGGAGCCAATTGCGGATGCCCCCGAAATTCATCCCGATATGGTGGATTTGATTTTGGTGCCAGCGGTGGCCTGCGATGTCACGGGCTATCGCCTCGGCTACGGCGGCGGCTATTACGATCGCATGTTGACTAAACCGCAATGGCGACGGAAACCAACCGTCGCGATCGTGTTTGAATATGCCCGCTTGCCCAAAGTGCCCCGCGACGTGTGGGATCGGCCCATGCAAGGTATTTGCACCGAATCGGGACTGTTTTTGAGAAATTAGCAGGCCATCAAGGACTCTTGCTTCGCCTGGTTAGACCAAGCCCTTGCCCCCATCGCTGGTACAACTACTTGATTGCCGTAAAGTGAAACCAGACGCTGAGTGAGTGTGATGGCTTGTGTTGCTTGACCAGATTGGATTTATCGCTAAAGTGTTTGGGGTCTCAGCCGCGATCACGATCGCTTTCAAAACCGTTGCCCCTTTACTGCCGATTCCCGCTACTTCGGCCGTGAGTTTAGCGATCGTGCTCTTGCCCTCAATAATTGTCGGGGCTATTCTGTCCTGGCAACTGTGGAAGATGAATGATGCCGACACCGCGCACCCTCGACGAGATTAATGCCAAAATTCGCGCTCAGACTGCAGTTGTCGAAACGGCAGAAACCTTTAAGCAACGGGCAGCCGAATCGAGTGTGGCCGAGGCATTAGCCGCCGTTGACGTGGTAACCACGGGGACCTTTGAACCGATGGAGTCGTCGGGCGCCGTGCTCAACATTGGCCACAGCGATCCGCCGATCAAAATTCGCGACTGCCGGTTGGATGGAGTGCCCGCCTACGCTGGGTTTGGCGCTGTAGATCTGTATTTGGGGGCCAGCCAACCGGCCGAATCGGGTAATCCTGGGGACAATGTGCCCGCCAAAGATCGAGGCGGCGGCCATGTGATTGCCGACTTGGTGGCAGGCAAAGCCGTGCAGTTGCAGGCAACCGGGCATGTGACCGACTGCTACCCACGCGCTAGCCTCGACACGACCATCTCGCGCGAGAAGATCAATCAGTTTTATCTGTTTAACCCGCGCAATCTCTATCAAAATTTCATTGTGGGCGTGAATGGGGGTGATCGCCCACTGGCCACCTACCTAGGGCCGCTACAGCCCAACTTGGGAAACGCCGTATATGCCAACTCCGGTGCCCTGTCGCCCCTAATGAATGACCCGAATTTGAACGTGGTAGGCATTGGCAGCCGCATTTTTCTCGGCGGTGGCGTGGGGTATGTTGCCTGGGAAGGGACGCAACACTTTCCCTTACAAAAGCGCCTGCCTAATGACACCCCCATTGGCCCTGCCGCCACCGTCGCGCTGATTGGGGATGCCAAACAGATGCAGCCCCAGTGGGTGCGCGGCTGCTATTTCAAAGGGTATGGCCCGTCGCTGATGCTGGGCATTGGGGTGGCTATCCCCCTATTAAACGAAGAAGTTGCCCGCCACTGCGCTGTGCAGGACAAAGATTTGGTTGCCCCTGTTATGGATTTCTCCATTCCCCGGCGGGTGCGCCCCACCTTTGGGCTTGTGAGCTATGCCCAGCTCAAGTCGGGGCGTATTACCCTCAACGGTCAAAAAGTGCGCACTGCCCCCCTCGCCAGCATTTATCTGTCGCGCCAGGTCGCCGCCGAGCTAAGGGGCTGGATTGCTCAAGGTCAGTTTGAGCTAACGGAACCTGTGTCTCCCCTGGCTCGCGATCGCGCCTTCCTTGCCCAAGACACCTGGAATCCCCAGAGTGGACTAAGAGAGTGAGACGGATATCCCCCAATCAGTAGGGTGAATCAACCAAGAATCCTTGTTACTATGTCAATAGATATTTACAAACGTTTACGAGGTGACGGTTCGACCTGATGATTGACCTACTGCAAGCGACCCGTGACTATTGGCGCAAGCTTGACGAAGTGGAAGCGGCTTATAAACAGGGAGAACTCTCGGTGTCCGAAGTCGACGCTCGAGTACATGAGTTGATGACGGAATTGGGCGAAGCCCGTCGCCAGACGTTCAAAGATTTATGGGCCAGCCTACAGGTGACCGTGTCGCAACAGCGAGAAGCGATCGCGGGCACCGTCGCTGTCGGCCTCCTAGCCTATCTCTGGCTGGCGACCCTAGCTTGATGTGTCGCTTCTCACCGCTTCAAAGCGTGAGGATGGTCAGTTCAATGGGCCGCTCACTGCAGAGTCGCGCACGATCAACGGCAGAGAGCACCTGATTGACCGCTTGTGGCGATCGCGCCTTTATCGCTCAAGACACCTGGAACCCAGGTTGGTCACAGTTGAGCCATTGAGAAACTTGCCCACTCAATGCCCACGTACTAACCATACAAATCGCCTAGATGCTTAAACCTAGCAGTTCGTTCTCAACTGGTCGAATACGAAGTAAGACTAGATAGAATCACCCCCGACCGTGATGCTTTTTTACCCACACTAGGGCAACTGTTTGATATCTTGGCTGGGCAGTTGAGTCCCTGGAGCATGGCCAATTAGAAATTGAGTGAATTCTTCAATCGGCATCGGTTTAGCCCAGTAATATCCTTGTCCGTAGCGGACGCCTTTTTTCTGTAACCTTTGCTTTTGACACTCGGTTTCCACACCTTCTGCCACTAGCCTTACCTGTAAGCGTCGCCCTAAATCAATCATGCTCTCCAGCAAAGAAGCTGCATGGACTGGGAGCTCCCCATCAGTAATAAACCGACGATCAATTTTGAGATAGTCTACCTTCAACCTTGAGAGATAGCTGATACCGCTATGACCCGTACCAAAATCATCCAAAGCAATTTTAGCTCCTTGATTTTGGATGTCTACTAACGCTTTGGGGATATTCGTTTGTGTATCTTCAATAAAGACATTTTCAGTAATTTCAAAAATTAGATTTTTATTAATACTGCGGTATTTTTTAAGATAATTGATGATGCGTCGGCTATCCTGCTCTGCAATTAGTTGAATTGGCGACAAATTAATCGAGAGATATAAATAAGGATATTCCAGTAATAATTGATATAAATCGGCGATCGCTTTTTGAATAATCCAATCTCCCAGTTTGACAATTAATTTAGTTTCTTCAGCAACGGGAATGAAAGCACCTGGGAATAACAAACCGCGATCAGCATGTTGCCAGCGAATCAGGGCCTCACAACCAATACAGTTACCAGTTCGCATATCAACGACTGGTTGGTAGTGCAGTTTGAACTCATCATTAAATAGCGCTCGAGGGATATCATCTTCCAAAGATTCTGGTTGTGGGAAAAAGCGAACTCCCAGAAAAGCGATCGCGAGACTTAGCGCTATTGATAAGGGAATACCAAGCGCCCAAAAACCTAGCCATTTCTTTAGCACCCAGGCTCTGGAAACATCCACTACGATAGTGATATCGCTGCCTTCGAGTTGGCGGTTTAACTGAATTCTGGAAGGATCAGATGAATCCCTGTTCAACACATCATCTCTAGGAAGTAACCCCGCCCCGGCCAGAATCCTCTCTTCACTTTCTAGCACGTAGGCAATGTAGCCATCAGGGCCTAAATTCAAATTATTGAGTCCTAGCCAGTAATCAAGAATAACCGGATTAACTAATAGGTTAACTTCTCCTTCTCCCTCGGTCGGCAGCGCAAATATCACTGACCTTTCTTGCATCAGGGTAGTTGTTACTGGGCCAATAATTTGGAGCTCTTGTCGGGAAGAATCAGAGCGGTTATTTTCTGAGAGCAATACAGGCGGATCAACCACTCCTAAATTGGTGAGATATAGATATCCCCCTTCATTAACTAGTCCAACTTCTCGAAATCTCGGATCGTTATAAACAATTTTCTGTAACTGCCGAACGGTTTGTTCATTGATGACAGCTGCGTCAGGATTATTTGCCAGGCTAGACTTGACGTCTTCTAGGGTGATCTCGGCAGCTCTGATCAGGCTACTCATTTGACGATCACCAAATTCCAAAACCGCTTTTAAATTCTTTCTTTCATCAGCAATTGTGTGAAAGTAACCTAAAACAAACAGCAGTAGCTGCGGTAAAAGGGCGATCGCAAAAATCCCTAATCGAGTTTGATTAGAACGCTGTGACCAGAGATGAGATAGACGCTTCAAACGCATTTATGCTGAGTGCCAGATATCAATCAGTTTACAAATAATGCCTGAAAGGAAGAAGGCACTTCAGCATTGATACTGACTTCGTTATTGGTTCTGATGACGTTCCCTGGCTTGATGTTGTCGAACTTCATAGCTTTGAGAGTGCTTTTGCGGATCAAGCCTTTGAATATATGCACAGCTAATGATTGTACTGGAGGGGCAATTAATTTGCCTCTGAAGAAATACTTGCAGTGGGGTTCATGTGATCCGATGAGGCATTTCTATGATGCGGCTACACCTTACAGCTCAAAGGATGCAATCGGCGTTTCACTACGAAGGCGATCGCGATCCACGGCAGAGAGCACCTGATTAATTGCTTGCGGCGAGATCAAACACCGAATCACCAAATCGGCGACATCCATGCGAGTGATGCTGCCGGCCACTCGTTCATCCGTTACCAAAATGCCCTGGCCTGTCGCAGCTTCTGAGAGTAACCCCCCTGGGCGCACAATGGTGAATGGCACCCCACTCGCGGTTAGATGTTCTTCGGCCTTCGCCTTGGCAAGTAGCGCTGGACGCAGAGTTTCCAGCACTTGCTCTGGCAGGGCCACAGCGCTCTCTCGCACGCCGATAGACGACACCAAAACGAACCGCTCACAGGGTAAACCCTTGACTGCGTCCACCAGATGGCGATTGCCCAAATAATCACACCGGGGCTCATCACGGGTAAAGCCTTTGCCTCCTAAGGTGGTCACTACCGCGAATGGTTTGTCCTCAAAACACCGTACTGCCGTCTGCATTGCTTCAGGGGCAAGCGCATCGCCAACGTAAACCTCTGCTCCCAACGCTTCTAGTTGCGGACGAGCATCATCGGTCCGCAGCAGTGCCATCACCCGACATCCCTGCTGACGTAAGCCTTTAACGACTTCGAAGCCGACTCCGCGGCTGGCGCCAGCGACAAAAACATTTCGAGATTGAGGAGAAACCATCGTGACCTGAATACATCTGTTTAGTCACAGCGTCTCATACCAACAATGCTCTTGAGAGAAAGACGTTACTCTAAAACTGCTGCGGGAGAAGTGTCGATATTCGGAAACGGTACTGCCGACTGCTTGGCGGTCTAATCTCCCACTGGGAAACGATCATAAGTTGTCTGGAGGAAACGGCCCAGGATGAGATTCGTGTTCCACTTCAAAGACGTGACCATACAAGCTAGAGAGAATCTGTTTGCCCTCTTGGGTCAGTTTCAAGTAGGCGATCGCCTCTTTGATAAAGGGGTATACCGTCTTCCAATAGAAACGGGGATAGTTGCGGCGCAGATCTTCGGGATGATGATAGCCCAGTTGATGATTAACGCCAGTTTCTTCAAATTCGTAGAAGAGCGCCGGAATTTTGTGCAGGTAGCGGGGATCGGACAATTGCCCAATCAAGTCAGCCGCTCGCACCAAGCCGGGAAACTCCACTGTGTCTTGATGGTCACCATCTAGCGGCACGGGAAACCGTGTGAGCTCAATGTTGCGTTTGATCACTTCAGCGTTGATTAACGCATGACCGCCAAACCGCTCTTGGACGAATAGCTTGCCGCGATCGACATGATACGGAGTCAGGCTAGCGTCAGTATGTCCTTCGGGAAATTTCACCGTCTCATCGTGTTTGCCGTTGGCATAGGTTCTGGCAGACACCACATCCTGACGACAAACCCCTTTGACATAGCCAATATCGTGACACACGAGCGAAATCGTAAAGTGCAGCCAATCTTCGCAGGAGACCCGTCCTTCGCGGATGTGTTTGCCTCGCAAGATCTGTTGGCCCACCAAGGTCACAAAGATGGCATGCTCAACGTCGTGGTACAGGGCATTGCTGTTAGCGATGGTTTCTACCCCCATGTTGCCGACCCAGGCAATGATGTCGGCGTAATCGGGTTTTAGCCCGCCATAGGTTTGGGTGTAGTTAGACCGCAGCTCAGAGACGAAGGCGTTACCAAGAATCTTGTTGGGGTTGATCATGCGACTAAGGGAACAGTGAGAAAATTTCGCGCAGGCCGTATGACTGTTCTATCCGATCTAACAAGGGCTCAACAATATGATCAGGACTCTTCACATCCTGTTCGTCAATTACTGGTCAATGGTGCGGGTTGGGTAAACAGGGAATGACCTTGGGTCCCAAGTTTGTGAACGGGTGCGTCAACCTGAAGAGTCCGAAATTATGAAGGCCAGCGATATCGATCGCTCCTCTCATCTGAGCTAGGGCGATCGCCCTCCGGCAGTCTCCTGACCTATCAGACAACTCTCAGGAATCACTCACTTGCCGTTGATGCCTGCAATTCAACATGTAATAGACGATATAGGAGTTGCCGTCTCATGAGTTTGACTCAAGATTTAGCTGACTTAGCCGCCCAGAACGCCCAAAAAATTCCCGCTGAGGCGCAAGCGGTGATGGCTCGAGCCGGGGATGACTTGGCGCAATTAGGCATTGAAAACAATAGCCTCAAAACGGGCGATCGCCTGCCTGAGTTTACCCTGACGAATGCCGTCGGCAAGTCGGTCAAGAGTACAGATCTGTTGGCCCGAGGCCCCGTCGTGCTGGCCTTTTATCGGGGTGGCTGGTGCCCTTATTGCAATTTGGAGTTGCGCGCGCTGCAGACGGCTCTGTCTGACATTCAAGCGACCGGAGCGCAGTTAGTGGCGATCGCCCCCGAAACCCCCGATAACTCGCTCACGACTCAGGAAAAGAATGACCTGTCGTTCGAAGTGTTGAGCGATGTTGGTAACGAAGTGGCGCGTGAATTGGGCTTGGTCTTTACCGTGCCAGAGTATCTGCGGCCAATTTACGAGCAGTTTGGCATCGATA
>CAZFWL010000107.1:0-7782 GCA_964522775.1 uncultured Halomicronema sp. | reverse complement strand
AGGTCTCTCTGCCTTTCTGCACGCTCTCCGTCTTCACTGGATTGAGTTTCAAAGCAAGTTCTACCAAGGACAAGGCTATGCCTTCCAGCCTTTTTCATTTGCCGAGTTTCAGTCGACTAAATCTATTCCAGGAGAGTTCGGGATTATCCATCTGCTGGAAGGTCGAGATACACCTCGAGCTGTACGGACTTGGATGTTGAGCCCTAAGCGGCAGACGTTGAATTCGGCTCAAATGGTGGCGACCTCAACACCGATGGATTTACACATTTACACTGACTTTTTAGGACCGTTGCCTAATAACAACACCCCCTCTGCAATGGATGAACGAAAGTTGCAGGAAAGTCAGCGACAGCGTGGTCTATCGGTTCCCACACACCGTCTACAACTGCTAAAAGCCAGTCACTTCCTCAACAAAGACGGTTTCTACACCTCCGAAGTACTGCATTGGCAAGATATTGACTGTTATCCCCCGCATGGCAGCAATTTGTCCCCCAAAGTGGCTGACAAAATTGCAAAGCAGTTTACGGATATCTTTGCGTTTAAGTGTTTAGACTTGCCTCAGCCAATGAAGGTCCCAGCTGAAGAGTGGACCCAGATCGTTAACGATACCTTAGGGAAAATCAAAACCAAGCTGGCGACACAACCTGTCTAAGGGGCAATTAGACAAGATGGGCCTTAACCTGCTTAGTGGTTTCTGCAAGCGCACGGTTGCGTGTGAACTGGGTCGCGATAGATCGCTTACTTGGCACTCTGAATCGCTGAAACGATTGCTGACTGTACGGCGGCGTCATTCATCATAAAAGTATGTTCAACGGGAAATTCCAGGGGGCGATCGCGATCGCTCATACAGGTTTCGCTGATTGCGACGATGCCGTCGTTAGCCTCTGCCCCAAAGGGACTCAACAGTCCGGTGGGTCCGCCCACTCCAGCGATAATGGTGTAAGGCGATCTCAGCAGTGGTAGCTGGTGAAAAAAATCGGGGCGAGTAAGATTAAAGCCGCACTGTCCGGTAAACCATTGAAAAGGCGGTAGATGCCAAGCGATTGAAGCTAGGCGCGGTCGTTGATTCGGTGGGCCTAGCATGACGATATGTGCAGGCGATCTCACATGCTCGCTGTCCAAAGCAGCTCTTAGTAGCAGTCCACCTAAAGAATGAGCCACAACACTGTAAGGTCCTTGTTGACTGAGGTCACGCAGCTGTTGCCGCAAACGTTCAACAATCTGATCAAACGTTTCGAACACAGCAGCATAGCCGAATGAATCGGTGAGCCAACCGCTCGACCGTAAGCGCCAAGCTAATGGCAGCAGTGAAGCTGGTGTGCGGCTGAGGCCGTGAACTAACAAAACTTGCATGGCCAATGAAAATAAAGAGTTTGATTAGATTTTCTTGGAATGTTTAATTACTGAAAATAGTAGAAAGCCGCCTGTAAACCCCCAATAAAGAAGCCTAAAACTCCTCCTAAATTAACAATGGCTTGCAGTTCATTACGGACAATGCCTTGTACGGCAATCTCTAAATCGCGCGGATTGGTAGCAGAAACGCGTTCGATAATAACCTGATCAATATCCAGAATTGGAATGACTTGAGCAACTAAATTCTCGAGATCTCGCTCTAGATAACGTTCCAAAATAAGTGCTAACTCTTCACTTACTGGATCAAGTGAATCGCTAATAACTTGAGAGTTTTGCAAACGGTTGAGTAGTTGAGTTGCCAACATTTGCCAATTGATCGTGGTGCTCAACCCCTTCAATAAATCTGGCCCTAAAGTTTGAATGTACCCCCGTACGGCTTCGCGAATAGTTTTTCGGAGTTCTCGAACTGTCGCCACCGGCAATTGCTGTAGCGTCATTTGCTGAAAGATTTCTTGGAGGCGGGGGTTGACGTTGAGAGCCTCGACCAGCTCAGCGATGCGAGCATTTGTAGTGTCGCGCTCATCCAGACAAAAGGTCCGTAAGCGTGTTAAAGAGTTACGAACGCCAAAGAGGTTGGCGACAACCCAGTAAGTGCCACTGGTGCGCGAACGAAAAATCTCGTCGATAGTGTGAATGTTGCGATCAGTGAGGAAGTCGATCAGCATCCGGCGCAAGCGGTCGGGAGGCAATACCGAAATCAGCAGCCAGTTAGACAGTTGCTGCGCTTGCTCTGGGGTAAGTTGAAAGTCCAGCAAGACTTGGTCAAAAATTTGATCGATTTGAGCTGCCATAAAGTCTTCGCGGCGTGCCCAGACTCGCAGCAGACGAGGCAACGAGGTGCCAAAGACATCTTGCAAAACTTTGCCGACAATTTCGGCGGTGCGGGCTTGATTACGAGATTGCACTTGATCAAGGCTGAGTTCGAGCAACCAGCGAATGGCTTGTTTCGTCCGCTCTGTTTGCAAGAGCCGTCGAGCCAGTTTTTCTATTTCTTCGGGTGTCAGTAGCGAGCCCATGATGGTGTCGGCCACCCGGCGGGCAAGTCTGCTTTGGTTACTGGGAATCAGACCTGGAGTCAGCGGTAGTCGCCGTTTGAATAGGTAATAGGGCCGATAAGGCCGAAAGAGCATTTTGATGGCGAGGTCATTTGTGAAATAACCAATCACACCACCGACGCAGGGGGGGGCTAGTAGTAGCCAAATATCAGACCAATCCATCGCAGACGTGAGGGGGCGATCGCACCAGCGGCAATGTGCCGAGCCATCATAACAAACTCACCTCAGGGTCAAGCTGGCAGTCTTGCAAAGTCTTAATGTCGAGCCATCGACAGACTATGGCGAAAAGGCTACTAGGAGAATTCTTATCGCGAGAATTTAAGCCAAATACTGACTGCAAGACGTCACCGGGTCAGCACTAATATGCCCATCAAGCCGCCCGCAACAGGATAGTGAACTGCGAATGAAAATCCTGCCTCTAGGGCCAGCTGCTCCTGCTCTGCTCCTAGGGGGAAGCGTTCGACACTGGGGCCGATGTAGGCATATTCATCCGTCATGCCAAATTCCTGGGCTGTAGGCACCACTACCGTCCTGAGATACCAGGTTTGAAACTGTTTGAGCCAAGCTGACTGCGGTTGCAAAAAGTCGAGAATAGCGGCTTTGGCCCCCGGTCGCAGGACTCGCTGTAACTCTTTGAGCCCCTGGGGCAGGTTAGTGAGGTTACGTAGGCCATAGGCCATGGTGGCGGCGTCAAACTGCTGCGCTTCGAATGGCAGGGCGAGAGCATCGCCCTCAATCCAGTGCAGAGGGGCTAGACGAACTGTCTGTGTAGCCTTTTGGCGCGCGATCTCGAGTTGAGCTGGCGAAAAATCAACCCCATAGACTACCCCACTCGGCCCCACTCGCCGCGCTAACCGCAGTGCTAGATCGCCACTGCCACAACAGACATCCAGACAGGTTTGCCCAGCTGCAGCCCCACTCCAATCTATGGCCATTTGCTTCCAGACCCGATGCAAGCCCCAGCTCAGCTGTTGGTTGAAGTCGTCGTATATGGGGGCAATACGGTCAAACAGTTGTTGAATATCTTGAGCCGAAGGCGCAGCAGAGGTATTTACGGGTTTGGGCATCTCGAGGAAAAGGATCGCAAGTGAACACCTCTACAGACCATATCGCGATCGCCGAGTCAGTTGGCACTCTTTCGGCTTGGCATTATATTTATGCCAATGTCTCAACTGGTGGGCAAAGCCTCCGCCGCCGCAAGTATTAACTCCAGTAACCTTAGTGATTCACAAACAGGCTAGGGTCAACGCAACCTGGCGAGAGGCCATAGCAAGAAAATCTTGTAGGGCTTGGGTGAATTCTTGGGTTTGCCGCCATTGTAGAGAAATGACCGCAGTCACCGCCCCGCGAAATAATACTGGTACAGCACCATGGGTGCCTACGCCATTTTCCTCATATAGACCTTTTAAGCTGGTGTCAGAGGACTTGGCTGTATTGGCAATGTATTTCAATTGCTGCGCGCTGATAGCCTCGATGACGAGTGGATCTTGTTTGAGTAGAGCGGTTGTAACCGCCCCAGCAGTACCCATATCATTTCCCAAAGCATTAGCGTCCACCAAGTGGACCGCAACTCCGTCCGCCGCACTGACCTTTTGCAGAACGGCCGCGATCGGTGATAAGGCTGCCACCATATCAGCCTGAGACTGAGCAATATTAGCCATTTCCATCACCAACCAGTGTTGATTTTGCAGCAGGTCAATTGCCTCACCACGCTGTTTCAGCAAATCGTAAGTGGTCGCGGCCTGATCAACTACGAGCTTGAGCTCATCTGGATTCCAAGGTTTGGTGATATAGCGATAGACTTGTCCAGCGTTGATCGCATCCACTAGGTCTTCTACGTCAGTAAATCCAGTCAAGATGATGCGTACAGTATCCGGAAACTCTGGCACTGTTTTGCTCAGAAATTCCGTTCCTTTCATTTCTGGCATACGCTGATCAGAAATGATGACTGCCACTTCGCCGTGTTCAGCCAAAACCTCTAACGCCTGATTCCCACTCTCGGCACGCAAAACGTTGAAATCGCGGCGAAAAGTCCGGTAAAGCAAATCTAGGTTGTCCGGCTCATCATCTACAACCAACATCTTCGCTTTATTAGTTTTTCGGGAACGAGCAGCAGCCATTCTGGAATCCCTCAAATGTTGTCTTGCTCAGCACGATCGCTAGCAATGGCCTGATGAAGCTAACGCTCTAAGTAGGTTGTTTTCAGAATACCCAGGCCAATTGCGAAACTAAAAGACTCGCGAATCTGTACACATTGAGCCGTTTAAGAATGACAGCTCCTAAACGTAATGAAGCCGCAAGATTCTAATGACTCAAAATTGGTCCTCAAGTAAGCAGCAACTAGTTGCTGTCAAATAGCGATATCGCCACTACGAGTTGTCATGCGTTTCATGACTTCGGCCAAATCGGTCAAAGAAATGATGGCTGCGCTTTCGATAACTTTCAGGAAAAGGCAGATTCAGCGTTTCATGAAAGTCAGCCTGAACCTTATGAGTCAATCGCTTGGAAACCTGACGAACAATCTGGCCTAATAAGTGATCGCCAGTTTTCTGAATAATACGGTGAGGTAAAGCCTGAATAAAACGAGGAAAACTCACCCACACCTTCAGTTCCAGAGTCCAGTCAACTTGTGTAATCACTGGGCCCGCAACATTGGCAGCCTCATTAAGCTGTAGTGCGGCTTTGAAGTCAACCTCGTATCCAGGCGAGACGTAACCTGGGATTTCGATCGTTTCAATTCGATAGATGCCGTGATCCTGCGGCAGTAAATGTAGGCCGACTTTGGGTTCAACATCGTACCCCAGAGCCCCAAAATGCCCAATCGTCAGGTCATAGCCATTATTGCCCAGGGGGGTTGCCGTCATGGGATGAGCGCACCGCAAAAACCAGGATTGATGATCATCCAGATAACTAGCAACCGTAGCCAGATCTGCGGCCATCTCCATACTGCCAGTGTAGTCACCATGAAACAGTACTGGCTGATGACGCAATGACTCAGCAGCTTGTTGTTCAGCAGGCTCTTCAGTGGAATCAACCAAATGAGAAACGGACTCTAAAACCTGGTCTGGAAGGTCACTAGCCCGGTGATTGGTAAATGGTGTTTGCATGGACGCGGTTTGCTATCTAGTTTTAATGCAAATGCCCAATGGCACAGTTCAGCAGCTAGTTATAACTTCAATATAGTATTGGACGTTATTTTAACCGACTAACAGCTGGAGAATATTCCTTCGTCAAAATTTGAAGGTTTTTCTAAGCTGCTTGCAGCCTAACCTGACTCTTTCTGTGCGATCAGTCGCAAATATACGGACTGTTGAAGGGAGCTCCAAGTCAATTTCACTCTTTTCTCCGCAAGCCTACTGGAGTAGGGTTAGCTTAGAAATAAACGTGCGGTAGAGTTTGAAGCTATGGCTACGGTTTGAGTTTAAAGTTGCCATGTTTTTTCTATTGAATCAATAGATTTAATTCAATGACTCGTTGCGTGTTGTGAAAGGGGGAACAGCATGAAGGCTTTAGTTGTGGGTGCAACAGGAGAAACTGGTCGTCGGATTGTCCGAGTATTAGTTGCTCAGGGAATTCCAGTACGAGTGTTGGTGCGTGACCGCCAGCAGGCACAAGCGATTTTGCCGAACACGGTCGAATTTGCAGTGGGTGATGTGCGGAAGCGCGACACGATTGAAGCGGCGATCGCTGATTGTACGGTGCTGATTTGTGCAACTGGGGCGCGGCCAAGCTTTGATCCCACTGGGCCCTATCAAGTGGACTACGAAGGTACAAAAAATTTGATTGATGTGGCTAAGATCGCCAATATTGAGCACTTTGTGATGGTGTCATCTTTGTGTGTGTCTCGCTTCTTCCATCCGTTGAATTTGTTTTGGCTCGTACTGTACTGGAAGCAGCAAGCTGAAGATTATTTGATCAAAAGTGGTGTGCCTTATACAATTGTGCGCCCAGGAGGCTTGAAGAACGACGATACTGACGATCGCCCACTCATTATGGCCCCGGCTGATACCTTGTTTGAAGGCAATGTTTCCCGACTCAAAGTGGCTGAGACTTGCGTGGCCGCCTTGCAAGACACCGCTGCCAAAAACAAAATTCTCGAAATTGTGGCCCAGGAAAACGCCACCCAAAAATCTTTCGCCGACTTATTTGCGGGTGTGTCATAACCCCCGCTAAGCCGATTGCCAAAACTGGCGGAAGTCTTCATCACGATCGCTCAAGTGGGCGGTGTCAGCACCGAGAGACAACAACTTGTTGACTAACCGAGCGCAGGCCGGACGTTCGGTGGCATAGTGCCCTGCGTCAATTAATACGAGTCCGCGATCGCGTGCTTCCTGAAATTGGTGAAACTTGCAGTCGGAGGTGAGGTAGGCATCGGCCCCGGATTTCACCACATCGCTGATAAAACTGGCACCAGAACCCCCTAACACGGCGAGGCGGCGGATGGGCTCTTGCAAGTCGGCTTCAGGGGAATAAAGCAGATTAGGTGGAGTGAGCTGCTGCTGAATTTCCGCTAATAGTTGTTGCAACGTCGGAGCTTTCGGCAGAGTGCCGACCCGACCATAACCAATGCTGGGCTGCGTTGGGGTAATGGGTTGGGGCTCTTGCAAATTCATCAGCTGCGCTAACACATCGGCGGTGCCGTCGGACACCTGATCAAAGTTGGTGTGAGCACTATAAACGCCAATGCCGTGGGTGAAGCTCAATCGCACCATGTCTCCAATTGGGTTGCCTGTTTGCACCGACTTGAGCGGACTAAAGATCAGAGGGTGGTGGGCGACAATTAGATTGATTGGCGTACCGGCTGCTCGGAGAGAGATCGCTTCCTCCATCACGGATAAGGTTGGCGTCAGGCACACCAGCACATGGGCCGGCGCGGGCAAAATGCCAGGCTCGATTTGCCAACCACAGTTGTCCCAGCTTTCTTGCCAGTGGGGAGGAGCCCAAGTTTCAAATTGGTCAATCAGTTGAGCAATGGTCATAGTGAAATTGGCAAGTGAGCCTAGAACGGGATAATTGAAGGGCGCATAGAGCAAACCTTTGAAGGGCTGGAGATAGCCGTCAGGTAGCGTGTCGTCTCCGTCGTCAACCTCGATCTTAGGCAATCCTTGAGGTCTTTACGAGACAAAACGCTCAATCTGCTGGATTTCAGGCGCTGATGGGTTGCGATCGCTCTAAGCCAAACTGTACTAGCTGGTCTACAAGCGCTTCGAAAGTAATGCCACTCGCTTGCCATAGCATCGGGTACATGCTGGTTTGGGTGAAGCCAGGCAAGGTATTGATTTCATTGAGAAAAATCTCGCCAGTGGCCTCAACA
>CAZFWL010000106.1:1194-7803 GCA_964522775.1 uncultured Halomicronema sp. | reverse complement strand
TCTCGCGCTTCTAGCGCAAAGGTCAGAGCATATTGCAGACCCGAGAGGGATTCCAACTCGGTTTGACGAGGAGCATAAACAGTGTGAGTTTGCAGGCCATTGGGGGTCATGGCGAACAGCCGATATTCGCTTTCAAACATGGCCTTGGGGTCGTTGACTAATTCATCCCAGCGATAGCGCCACGACAGTTCATTCCGAAAGCGAGTGATGTCACGGGTCGACATGACCTGGCGCTGGTAGAGACTGCGCTTCAAGGTCTCGACATCGGGATAATGATTGAGCACCGGCTGCATGACGGCACAGGCGACTTGAATCAAGAGATTTTCGAGGAGGAATTGGCTGCGGCGCAGGGCTTCAGGCGTAGTGGCCATGTATGACGCGCCCGCAATCTCGATTGGGGCTTGAAATAATAGATGGGCCAGCAGGGGCGTGACCGCAGGAATCTTGGCGAGAATGGCGGTATCGACGATCGCTTCATCCTGTTGCAGAACGACGACCATCGGTTGCTCAATGCCATCTGCGGCGGGGGTATAGTAACGCCCAAAAAAGTCTACGGTGACGTTGTTCCACAGGTCGCGAAGTAAGGTGCGCTGCTGATCTTCCAACTGCCCGGGCAAGATGTTGGCCTGTAGTAAATCGTCGAGCAGCGTCTCCAACGATCGCAGGACGGTGTACAGCAGTTCTCGGGTCTTATCGGAACGTAAAATGTCAATTTCGAGCGGCACATCGCTGCGATTTTCGAGGGGAAACTGAAGTTTCAGAAAGACCGCTTCACAAACCCGCGATCGCACATCCCCTATCGCTACGGGGACGAGAGGCCGCTGCCGTGTGATTGCCCGACTGGCAGCATCCGCTAGGGCCGCCGGTGAGATAAAAGACTCCCGCGCATTGCTAGCAGCGTTCATCACTTCGTTCAACGGTATCGGTTGAGAGGAGCCAGAGGCCGTCTCTTTCACGGGCAACATGCGCTGCACGAGCCAGCGGGCGGCTCGCAATTCACGATATTTGCCTGCTAGCACTACGCGGTATAGATAAGACAGTTGATCTTGGGCGAGCTGTTCGATATCGGCCATGGCAGCGTCAATCTGGGCCACTGAGGTGCGGTTGAGGTAGGCGATCGGGCCTTCTAATACGTTGGGAAGGACGATATCGCTAGCTGTCTCAGGGGCGGTTTCCGGGGCGGGGCGTGCCGTTTGTTCAATGAGTCGGGCCAGCTCCCGTACGGGTAGACTCCGTGCCCCAAAACCGTCGGCTCCCATTTGTTGCGCGGCTGCCTGCAAAATCGGCTCCGTCTGCCCACTCAAAATTAGGATGGCTAAGGCGGGAAACTGTTGCTTGAGCTCACTGCACAGCTGTAAGCCCATTAGTTGATCGGGGTGATCTTGACCCAGCCCCAGATCAATGATCACTAAGTCAGCCGCAGGCGTTTTATCACTGACTCCAGCATCGGTTTCACTGCGAGTTGCGGCGGCCTGCAATTCGCTCAGGGTTGTGAGAGCGGTGTCATGGTCTGACGCTTCGCCCACGATCGCAAATTCTGCCTGCTGCTCTAACCAAATCTTTAACCCCAGCCGAAAGACGGGATCTTCGTCCACAAGAAACAGGTTGAGGGGAGACGCGGTCATACCGTTTGATAATGGCTAGTTGCCAAGCGTGGGCGGGGGAGGCTGAGTGATGGGTTCACTGGCGGGGGCAGTCGCCGGAGCATCAAAATTATCGGGCGGCTCGGCTTCGGCAGCTGCCTCTGCTGCGGCTTCTTCCGCTTCTAGCTTCCAAATATAGGCCCTTTCAGCTTCCCATAAATCTATGGCGTTTTGCGCATCGTCATAGAGGGCGCGGCCTGGGGCAATCTGGGCGGCCAGGTCAATGGCCGCGGTGAGAGAACCACTGTAGGCCAAAGATTTCGCTTTTTCGAGGATGGGGCTATCTTCTTCGATCTGAATGGTGCGAGTCCAATCCTTAATCATGGCTTGGGCTTGTCCATGTAGTGCCCGATCGCCCTGAATCTGTTCTGCCACCGCGATCGCTTCGCGTAGTTTCTCTTCGCTGGCGAGTTGGTTGGCCTCGGTTAAAATCGGCTGGTCTTGAATGATTTCAATCTGGTCGAGCCAGTCAGCAATCAGGGTTTGGGCATCAATGCGCAACGCCCGACCCAGGTCTACATTGCGAGCCTCAGCGATCGCGGACTCTAAAGCGGGAATGGTGGCTTTTTGCGCTAAGGCACGAGCCCGGATCAAGAAGGGACGATCTTGAATGCGTTCAATCTCATCTTGCCAATGGGCAATCAACGTTTGTGCTTGCAAGCGGCGGGGGCGCTCCAGTTCTACCTGCCAAGCGAGGTCAGAGGCATAATCATAGGCCCAACCTTGGCGTAAGCTCGCGACGTTGTTTGCAAACTGAAGCGTTTGCAAGTCTTCGAGTTCAGCTTGCCAAGCAGCCATCGACGTTTGTGCGGCCTTGTAAAAGCTGCTTTTCTCAGGAATTTGTTGCGCCGCATGAATCGCTTCCATCAGCTTGAAAAGTTGCAGATAGCCAGGGCTGTCTTGCTGGGCCTGCTGGGCTAAGCGGGTGGCATGGCTGAATTTGATCAAGTCTTGGGCTTCGGGGGCAAGACTCGGATCGGGCGGGACTTTTTGTACAGCCGCGATCGCCCCTTCGACATCCCCGAGCTCCCACCGCTGAAAGCTATACAGCAGCAGGTTTTGACTCCAGCGATCAACGTCTTCTTGCGCTTCTTGCCAGGCTTGACTGGTAAGGTTGATGCGCTGAGCCATGACCAGGGCTTGCCCTAGATTGTCGGAATTTCCGGTATTGGCCAGTCCCCGAGCCTGTTCCAGCTGCGACCAAGCCGTTGCTTCTAGCTGCTTAGCTTGCTGCAATTCGTTATGGCGTGTACCGACCCAGTAGTCACTGGATAGGAGCTTGAGCTGGCGTAGGGCATTATCAGCCGCGCCCCAATCCCGTGCAGCAATAGCTTGTTCGATAGAGTTTTCCAGCTCTTGTCCCTGCTTCCATTCTTGTTGCCAATCCCAAATTTTGCTCTGGGCGGTGTCGCGCAGGGGGGTATCTAAGGGAATCTCCCCGGCCCATTCTGTGGCCGTGGTGAGGTCGCCCTCGTGCATTTGTTGGGTGGCTTTGTCCAGCAGCCGTTCTGATGACTCCACCAGCACGGGCTGAGTTTCGACGTAGAAAGGATGGGTAGGGCTATAGTGTGCGGCTAATTGCATCGCCTGAATCAAACTTTTGGCACTGCCGATTCGCAGGGCCGATTGGGCACAAATGAGGCGATCGCCATCCGCACTCGCTGCGGTGACCTCGTCGCAATCGGGTAGGGGTGGAATGCGGGTCAGCCAGGCCAAAGCCCACAGACCAAAAACACCAGAGCCCACCATCAGGCCACTCCAAAACAGCGGCCAAAACCATCCGAGCGGTAGGCGAACTTTAGTCTGAGGACGACCAAGGGTCGATTGGGGCTGAACAGACGATCTCGCCATAGCTAATGTGAAGGGTCCGCAACAGACGTGGACAAAGAATTTAGGCGGCACCAGCGCCAATCAACAGAATGCGCCCCCGCGAATTGGCAGAGGGATAGTGTTTTGTCCTCAGAGCCAGTGATGATCATCGCTACCAGCCGTGGGCGATCAAGCTGACTCCGAGAATGTGCTGATATTGTAGAAGTAAATTCGAAAGTTGAACGGTGGCTT
Organism: uncultured Halomicronema sp.; assembly: GCA_964522775.1. Lineage (GTDB taxonomy): Bacteria > Cyanobacteriota > Cyanobacteriia > Phormidesmidales > Phormidesmidaceae > Halomicronema. Next base: position 4,099 of record CAZFWL010000106.1, on the reverse strand, counting down.
GTCTAAACTCTTCAACTTCGTCACGGAGGCAGACCGACAACGGCATGAGCAGATGGGGTAAACGGGCGATCGCGGCAATGATCTTGACCCCCAGCACAATTTTGGGGTGCATTGGGGCGAGTTGGGCCGATACGCTGGTGCAGCAATTGTTGATTGCTCAGCAGTGCAATGGCTGTGATTTGTCTGAGGCCTCCTTGTCGGGTCTGCAGCTAGCTGGCGTAAGCTTGGAACGAGCCAATCTACGGGATGCGGATCTGCAGGAAGCGGTATTGCGGAGTGCCAGTTTGCGAGAAGCGGATCTGACGCAGGCCAATTTGCGAGCCGCCGTTTTGACTCAAGCTGATTTGACGGGGGCGACCTTGACGAACAGCAATCTGTCCGAGGCGCGTCTGGCCTTTGCCGACCTAAGCCAAACGGATTTGCAAGGAGCCGATCTAACGAGCGCGATCGCCCCTGAGACTAACTTTACGGCGGCGCAACTCGCGACCGCTGATCTCTCAGAAGCCAATCTGATTAAAGCGATCTTTACTACGGCAAATCTCTCTGCCGTGGATTTGCAAGGGGCAGCCCTCACTGAAGCCTACATCTTGCGGACGGATTTGAGCGATGCCGATTTACGAGCCGTAGATTTCTCGCGATCGCGCTTGGTCAGGAGCAACTTTGATCGGGCTGACCTCACGGATGCCAATCTTCGCGGTGCGAATACTAATCGCTCTACCTTTGAAGGCACGACCTTTTGCCGCACTATCATGCCCGACGGTAGTCAAAATGATGCTAACTGTCCCCCTGAGTAGCGTCAGCGACGCAACCAGAATTTGCCGGATAGCCCAGGTCTAACAGAGTGTACGAATCAATTTTGGTGTGATCGGGTTTTCTCTGCATGACAAACAGTTTGAAACCACTGCACCAGTCGTGCTGGCCGCAGCTTTAGTGGCAATAGTGAGTTTGAACTTTTTTGGTTTGGCGAATCACCATCAGCATCTATTAATAAATGCCAGCATTATGTATCGATGTTGATAAAGTATCGAAAAATTGATGGTAGCTTCTGTAGATCTTTACAGCGATCGCTAGCGTCTCTGGGTTTATGACTAGAACACCTCGGTAGATGCCCTAGCCTTTTAATGAGTAGCGTTTATCTCTGACGGGTGACCGTTCCTCAAAATGAGTGCTGATGCGGTTGAGTAAGACGGGTTAATCGTTAATCCTGTTCTAGAGTGACGCGAGTGCAGCGGTAGATCTGCTGTTGGGCTCAGCAATTTATTTTGTAGCTCACTCGATTGAGTGGCTTATCAGTTGTTTTTAGGCGGTTGACTGTGTTTAGAACCTATATTCTCTTGGCATGAATATCTTCAAGAATTTATTCGATAGATGTAGCGATGCCGTCGTAATTGTGGATCAGCAGGCGGAGGTGACCTATGCCAATCTTCCGGCATGCAATCTATTAGGTGATCCCTCAACTACCCTGGCGCAAACTTGTGATCAAACTGATGGCCAACTGTGGGAAAAGCAGCAAGGACGCTTGATTCAGCACCAAGGCAGCCTCTTGCAAGTGGTGTCGGCTGACCAGTCCACGCCCAGCCAGGAGTTTTTACTGCAGCGGGCGACGGCGACTTGGTTAGCCGTGACCAGTCATGCTTTTCATTTCCCGAGTCTAAATTTTCACGGTGTGCTGCTGCAGCTGCAGAATGTCAGTCCCGCCTCAGACAGTGACAGCGCACTCAGGAATTTAGCCAATCAGGATGTCTTGAGAAGTTTGATCAGCCGCACGGTTTTGATGGAGCGTATCCGCCATGCGCTTCATCAAAATCAGCAAAATCAACAGCCCGGCATCGCGATTTTATGTGTGGATATTACTCGCCTAAAAGCCGTCAACGATACATTCGGCTATTTGGCTGGCGATCGCCTGTTGGTCGAAATTGTGCATCGGCTTAGCAGCAGTTTGCGGTCGACCGACACGATTTCGCGGTTAGGAGGAGATGAATTCGTCATTCTGTTAGACAACATTGCCACTGAGGCAGAAGCGATCGCGATTGCTGAAGCTTTACATGAGCAAATGATGCTGCCGTTCATCACCAAAGATTGCGAAATTAACGTGGGTTTGAACATTGGCATTAGCCTCAGTGACTCGCAGGCGATTGATGCCGATACTTTGTTACGGCAGGCTGATCTCGCCATGACCGAAGCAAAAAAACACTTTAATGAACGATATCGGATTTTTACAGGAGAGCTTGCGGCTACCACTACCGAAAATCCCTTGCGTTTGGAAATGTCGCTTAAGCAGGCGATCGACAGCGGTGAACTGTATTTGGAGTACCAACCGATGGTGCTCGTCCGGACGCAGGAAATTATTGGTGTAGAGTCGCTCGTGCGCTGGCAACATCCTGATCAAGGTGCTCTATCTCCCGGTAAGTTTATCGACATTGCTGAACGAACCGGCTTAATTATGCCGCTAGGGTGGTGGGTGCTTGAAGAGTCTTGCCGTCAACTCAAAACCTGGCAAGAGACGATTCCTAAAGCAGAAAATTTGTTCGTCAGTGTGAATATGTCGAGCCAACAATTTGCCCAACCGGATGTCCTTGATCGCATCAAGTCGATTTTGCAGCGTACGCGCTTGGCACCTGAGTGTTTGAAAATCGAAATGACTGAGAGTGTGTTGATCAACAATTCTGAGTCAATTATTGAAATTTTGGCGGCAATCCGTGAGCTAGGTATTCGTCTCTCAGTCGATGATTTCGGGACTGGTTATTCTTCCCTCAGTTATTTGCATCGCTTTCCGGTCGATACGCTCAAAATCGATCGCTCATTTTTAGAAAATGCTGACTCCGATTACGAAAAGCTGGAAATTTTGCAATCAGTTGTGCGGCTGGCGTGGAATTTGGGCCTTGAAGTCGTCGCTGAAGGGATT
>CAZFWL010000106.1:0-1178 GCA_964522775.1 uncultured Halomicronema sp. | reverse complement strand
AGGGATTGAAACGCGCAAGCACTTAGCCCAAGTGCAAGCACTTCGCTGTGAGTCGGGTCAGGGATTTCTCTTTTCTCCTCCTCTCCAAAAAGCTGCGATGGAAACAATCCTGAAATCTCAAGCGGCTCAGTGAGTTAGTTATTCATTTGCGCTCACTGATTGAGGAGGATTGAGTTAAGACAAATTGAGAACATCCCCTGGTCAGGCTGTGGGTGGGTTTTATTTGAGAGAGACCACCTGTATTTCCTGAAATCTTGAGGGATGCGGCGCCCTCCTCCGTATCCTCAAGCCTGAGCCCCAGCCGCTAACATAGCGAGCATCTTCAGAGTTTGAGAATGCAGTCGAGTTGATGTGATGGTTCGGCGTCGCTTGATGGCCAAGTCGCTGATACAACTCATTTTGACTGGCGCTGCAACCTGTATCTGCCATTGACGAGCGTGCCATGAGTCTCTGCATTAATCCCAGCTGCTCCCAGCCTGCCCATCCCGACAATAGCCGTCATGTAACGTGTCAGGCTTGTGGTTCAGGACTCTTGTTGCAGGGGCAATATCGGGTCATGCGCCTGCTGAGCAGCAGTAGCGGCTTTGGCTTAGTGTACGAAGCTTACCAACAAGATCAACCCAAAATTTTGAAGGTGCTGCGACCCGATCGCACCGAAAATCCCAAAATTTTGAGCCTCTTTCGCAAAGAAGCAGACGTGTTGAGCCAGCTCCACCATCCGGGGGTGCCGCTGGTTGCGGCGGATGGCTACTTTGTTTATCGCCCCCAAGAGGGGCCACCCCTGCACTGCATTGTGATGGAAAAAATCGATGGGCCGAATTTGTTGCAGTGGATGCAGCAGCAGGGCAATCATCCCATTGGTGAGCGTCAGGCGTTTCAGTGGTTGCATCAGCTCACTGAAATTTTGCGGCGGGTGCATCAGCATAACTACTTTCACCGTGATATCAAGCCCGATAATGTGATGCTGCGCTCCAGCGGTCAGCTGGTATTGGTTGATTTTGGGGCAGCGCGTGAAATGAGCCAAACCTATTTGGCTCAGGTGAGTGGCTCAGGGGTGACGACGATTAGTTCGGCGGGGTATACCCCACCTGAACAAGAGCAAGGACAGGCGGTACCGCAGTCAGATTTTTATGCGTTGGGTCGCACGATTATTTTTTTGCTGACGGGGCGATCGCCCA
>CAZFWL010000105.1:0-7813 GCA_964522775.1 uncultured Halomicronema sp. | reverse complement strand
CTTACTGTCATTGGGCAAAGCCAGAGAACTCGCTCAACTTAGTAAATACGAATTTGGGCAATTATTGGCCCAGCGAGGCATCCAACGCCACTATGGAGCTGAAGAACTAGCGGACGACCTGGCCTATGCCTGTCGTTAGTAATACCTCTCCCATTTTGAACCTCGCTATTGTTGATCGACTCAAGCTGCTGCAACAGCAATTTGGTCAGATTCAGATTCCAGCTGTGGTTCTAGAAGAGTTGAAGGTTGATAAGGAACTCCCAGGCTCCCAGTCTATTCAAGCCGCGATCGCGGATGGATGGCTTCAAGTTCAGCCTGTTGGTAATCAAACCTTCGTGCAGCTTTTGCGGCAAACTTTGGATGGTGGCGAAGCCGAAGCGATCGCGCTAGCTCTGGAACTGCAGGCTGAATGGGTGCTCTTGGATGAACGGGATGGACGGAGAGTCGCTAAATCTTTGGGGCTTCAGGTCACGGGGGTACTGGGGGTTTTGCTGAAAGCGAAGCAATCTGGTGAACTGCCATCCTTACAACCCATAATTGAAGAACTTACCCAGAATGCTGGTTTTAGAATTGCACCAGAGTTGCTGACAAGAGTTTTAGAAGCATGAGAGACTTCGGTTGTCACTATCATGCACGGCCTATAACCCATCTTTGAAGCGGCGTTCAAACGCAGCTAACTGTGTGCAGAAGCGCTCCTCAACGCTGAACTCAATCCTTATAGAAGGTTTCTGTATTTTCAGAACCTTGTTCTCAATTTAGAAACTGGAGATGTGAGATCGCCCCACATCACTTCAGAAATGAGATCGCGACCGGTGGCGTCTCGCTTGCCCCTAGCCTCATGTTAGATTGAGCTTCTCTCAGGCTGAGGTACATGTACATGCGGCTTCGTGTTCCAAACGTGATCAGTGCGCTCAAACGCTTCTTCACCGAAAAGAACGCCGTCGCGGGAATTGCCGACGCGTTTTTGATCGTCACCGTGGCCAATAGCTTCATGATGGTGAACGGTCTCGACACCCCGAAAGAAGGACCATTTGCTTACATTCATCTGCTGCTGCGACTGGGACTCCTCACGGGGATCTGGGCTGTGTTCGATTTCTCGTACACCATCGAATCAACCAAGGCATTATTTCAGGAGCTGCGAGCCGGGATCGGTCGGTACATTCGCCACAATGTGTATGACGCGATCGCCATCACCTATACGTCGGCGATCGTCCTCCTCTGTGTCGTCGGATCGACAGGTCTGTTCCCGCTTGAAGGCGGGCGCAGTCTCTATCAGAGTTTGTTGTGGCTATTTCCTGTCGTCTGCACGGGCATTGTGGCGATCAAGGTGCTAAGCAAGCAGGACTAAAGTGGAGACTCATTGGCCAGAACCTTTTTCCGAGTCAAGAATCTGGAGATGTGAGATCGCCCAACATCACAAAGAGATCGCGACTACATCTGTCCCGCTTAGCCCTGACCTTATGCTAACTGGAGTTTTTCTCAGTCTAAAATGCAGTAGCTGCATTGAGTTTGCGCTGGGACGAGTCAAAGAGTTCTGGGAAAGAGTTATCCAGTAGATCTGACGTTGAATATGTGGTTAGCGGTCAAAGGAGTCCTATGGCTGAGCAACGGGAATTTGATATCGCCCTCTCGTTTGCTGGTGAGAATCGGGACTATGTAGATCAGGTAGCGAATCTCCTGAGGGACTCAGGCGTGAAGGTCTTTTATGACCTTTTCGAAGAGGCGAATCTGTGGGGCAAAAATCTTTACGACTACCTATCCGACATCTACATGAACAAGGCGTTGTACACAATCATGTTCATATCGGAGCACTACGCGAGAAAATTGTGGCCAAACCACGAGCGGCAATCCATGCAGGCTCGAGCATTCCAAGAAAGTCAGGAATATATTCTCCCAGCCAGATTCGATGACACGGCCATACCTGGTGTCCTGCCTACGGTTGGCTATATCTCCCTTGTTGATCGCGCTCCGGATAAGTTTGTAGAAGTTATTCACAAGAAACTCATCAATAGCGGGAGAACTGTTCCGTCTGAAGCAGTCCGCAAAGCGCTGTTTTCAACGGCAACGATCCCACGCGTTGACCCAAAAACGCCTCGTATATCGGTAATGTCTACGTCAGGGGCCGCTGTGTCTGCGGCGACAGTCGTCGCTATTGCAGATAACAACACAACGAAAACCGGAAAGACTGACTCCAGCGGCGTCGCAACACTCACGATTCCAACTCGCCGAAGTTATCAACTACTTGTCGCACACGCAGAATTTCCAGGAGCCGTGATTCCATCGTGGGACCCGGCTGAGGATATTCAAATATCGCTGGCACCAACTGAGAACATAGGGTCAGTACTTTGTCACACTACCGGTTACATTCCCGGTCTTGAAGGGCGCCTCAATCCGATTCTGGACACCAGCAATAGAACTTATCTATACGCTGACAATATTGCGATCAACGGAGGCCAAAACCAGCCAGCCACATTCAAAGTTAATCATCCCTTTGAGCTAGAGGATTGTAACGGGGTAGTGATGCAGGTTCGTGTGCTGCACATTCAAGGGCGCACTTCACTCATCCAGTTCGTGCGGCCGCGATATGACCACTAACTATCGGTTACCTTCCTGCCGCTGCTTCGCATCGTCAGCGCCGAGGTGAACTGGGGCGTCATGGAAGTTGTTTGTGTTGTCATCTCAGCCAAGAAGCTAGAGATGCATAATTCAGGGGACTACCCATGGTGAAGCCGCCAGATCCCTTAGAACCTAGCGGCTTCATGAGTTATTCGCTATGAGGTTATAGGAGACTCAGTGCCCTAACCGAAAAATTTCAGGCTGACCTTGACTGTCTTTTAGGCCACTGACCTAGCTTTCTACAACTCTGCCAAGTCGTCACTGAGTAGTTTCATCCCGAGGCTGGTGGTGATGGCCACCGCCAAGGCATCTATGGCACCAAGGGCTATCGACGATTCAGGGCCACCAAGTCGGAGGGGTGCACAAAGATTGGGCAACCAAGAAACCACCTCATTGGCAATCTCAAAGCCTGGTTGATCGGCCTTGGGAATTGTCGCCAGGTAACGGCTTGCCAGCCCGGCATCCACAATTGAGAAGGTAAAGAAAAAGCCAATGGTCATTTCGTCGGCACGCTTTAACCGCTGGAGATTGAACTTTCTCCCTTTGGTGGCATCGATCGCATTACTCATCAGCATGACGACATCCAGCCAATACATCGCCGTTCGCCAGCCCCACATCACGCGCTCCCAGTACTCTTGCTCGTTTTCACTTTTAGAGACTTTGTGAGCCGCCACATTATAGGGGCGCCCGCCGGGGAAACCCGGTGAGGAGGGGAAGCTGGCTAACCAGCTAAAGCCGCTCAGCACCAGACTGACAATCTCCAGGCCAAAACCCGCCGTGGCTTCGAGCACGTCATCGGCACTTTCGGGTACCATGTCCAACGCCATATTGATCAGGCCGTTGGCGGCGTCTACGGTGAGGGCGGTAATGCCCCAGCTGCGAATCGATCTCTCCCGTGCCCCAGGGTCTTCAGGTTGGTCAGTGCTCGCTGCCGACTTCGCGATCGCGCCCGGTTCCGCCACCAATAGCGCATTCGTTTGAGTCGATACATCAGTCGAAAGATCCAGCGAGGGCACATTTTTGAAGGGGGTTTCACCAAATATCAGCTTGGATAACACTGTCACCGGAATCGCCAGCAGTAGGCCAGCCAGATTCAGGATCGTCAGCTTCCCGCCCCCAATCAGCCGGAACAGTTTAGAGATAAAGGGGATCTTGATTTCGGCATTCAGCAGCTTTTTCAGCTGTTCAACGGCACCAGCGATCGCCTCTAAAAAGGCCAGCGTCAAGTTTTCCACCGCTTCCAACAGTTGCAAGACAACGTCTCTGAGGGTTTCGACCAGCACGATCACTGCCAATTGCGGCTTCATCGGATTGGCAATCACAGCGGCGATCGTTTCACCCAGACCTTCAAAGCCTCGCAACACCGCCCCCACAGCGTCACTCATTGCGGTGACGAAATGGAACGAGAAACTTTCTAAGCGTGAATCTCCACTGGGCTGCGTCATTTTGGGCGTGGGTTCAGCATCCTCCTTTTTGGAGCCGTCCATCAGCTTCGAGAAAAACCATTCCGCCGCTTCTGGCAGCTTAAATCCTGACTTTCGGGCTTCCGAGGGTTCACCGCCCAGGGTTTCAATCAGGGTATTCATTCCTTCTTCGACGGTGTCTTGCAGCTCATTCATAAAGTTGGTGACGGGACCTTTGAGCGCATCGATCTGCTGGGCAGCATAGTCAAAACCCTCATTGATCGACTGCACCAGATACTTTTGGGTATCAAGGATGTCGCCCCAATCGAACAGAAACTGCAGGAACTCGATGAACTTTTTGATGCCGTTCACGACCTTTTCGACCACGGCTTCGATGAACTCGCCGACCTTTTCCACCGTATCCACCACAAAATCAATCACCTCTGTGGCGGTTTTAACCACAAAGTGGACGACACCTTTGACCGCGCCGACAACCACCGATTTGGCTTTTTTGAACGCATCGCGAATGCGTCTGCGGATGCGGAGCCGTTTGATACCGCCGATCCGGCGAACACTACCAAAGCCAGTTGCCCCCGGCAGTTGAGGGCCTTTACCGCTGGTTTCGACGGGTGCGCTTTCACTGCTGGTGGCTTGACTGAGCAGCCGCGCAAAGTCATCCTCACTGACGGTGGCTTCTTCAATGCCGCCATTGTCAGGACGGTTTGCCGCCACCGAGGCCGCTACCAAGCCTCGGCTTTTCAAGATGGCGCTTTGCGCTTTGATCTGCCGCCGCTCACCCTCGTCAGGCTCAGGCTTAAACTTCAGTTCCCAGGGCTGGGCGATCGCATCACCCGACACCACCCGCTCTGATGACAGTACCCGGCTGCCACTTTGATTAGCAGCTGGGGCAGCATCTTTATAGGCCACCGTTGCGGTGACTCGTTTGATCGTGTTTTGCACACTGGCGACTTCGGCTCGGCTGTGGGTGGTGCGATCAACGATCAAGTTGCCCTGAGCGTCCTTGGCATTCCACAGAGCGCCGTCCTCTAGCTTGGCGATTTGCTGATGGGCTTCCTGATTCGGGAAAATCACCACCTGCTCATTGTCCGCCATTTCGCGGGTCTGGATTTTGAGGCCCGGCGTGTTCAGGCCATCCGCCTCAGAGGTGATCATGATGAAATTGAGCTCATTGGGCGTGAGGGTAGCCGATTGCTCTTCATGGATCTCATAGGTCGTGCCGTCCACTTCAATCGTGGTCAAATCGGTGGCCGAAACCTCGATCGCCCCTGCCCCCGGTTCAAACCGCAGGGTGGTGCGATAGGCCGAAAACTCCTCCAGCTTGTCATTCACCAGGCGATAGTCTTGGCTCAGCTTGGTGGTATAAGACGCGAAAACGTCTTCAGCCGCAATGGTTCTAAAGATTTTGATGGACGAAAGGGCATCGTCGCCGATCTGACTTTCCTTCAGGTCTGGCACGTTTTTAACGATATCCTCAATCTCTTCTTCGCGTTTGTCTTCTGCGGCTCGGTAGTTGAAATGCTTAAACAAAGTCACCCCGGTATCGGGACCTAAGCGAATGGATGACGTGCGATCGTTGAGACCGCCAAAATCGCCAAAGCGTTTATGTTCACCCGCCACGTCCTTCGCACTATCGGACAAAATCCAGGTTTTGCCGTGATAAGCACGATGCTCATACAGGGCGACTTCCCCTTGAGCCAGTTCACCCACTTGGCCTTCATTTTCGGCAAATTTAACCGCCCGCACAAAAACGGCACGCTGGTCTTTTTGTCGAGTCCAGCGAAAGGTGTTGCCCGCGACCAGTTCTAACCATTCGTCTGCACCCTGGTTGATCAGCGAAAACTCACCGGGGAGACTCTCTGAGTCATCCACAAATAGGCTAGCTGGGGTCTCCACTGCCGATAGGGTGAAACGGGCATTGTCTTTGTCGGTACCGGGCAGTAGCTGCAGCCGACCCTGCTGTAAATCGTAGTGAAATGTGAACAGCGCATTTGACCACTGCCGGGGCGCAGTTTGGAGATGAGTCTTACCCCGGTGTAAAAACTGACCATTCGGCGCTTTAATAATCCACTTGCCGGTAAAGGGCTCCCCAACGGTTGACCAGAGCCGCACCGACCGGGGAAAGTCGCCGAGCTTAGTGAACCGAATGTCGGGAATATCGGCATAGAGCTTTTGCGCCACATCCTTAAAATCGGGGCCTTTATAAAGGGTCGCGCCCGTATCTGGCCCGAGCCGCAGCTCTTTAAAGTGTCCAGAAAAGCGAGATAGATCTTCAACATCTTGCTTGAGTAGAATGGTGGCCTCGTCGGTGGCAACCAGCTCAATTTCCCCCGCGTTTAACGGTCGATTGGTGGGGGGGATTAGGGCCTGGATCTGTTCAGTCGTCAACGCCGCATGGTAAATGCGCAGGTCGTCGTATTGGGCGGTCGGCGTCCCCCTTCTGGAATGCCCCAGCTTCACATCAACGTTGTTGTTAATGTTGACCACACCTGTTTTTGATTCGGCTTCCGCTGCTAGTACCCCATCAATGTAGATCTTGATCGTGCGTCCTTTCCTCACAACCGCAACATGAAACCAGGTTCTGTCATACACCATCGATAGGGGATCTGTCTGAACTTTCACGTAATGCTTGCCCTTGCTATTTTCATCGACGTGAAAAAATATTCTTCTTTTATCGGATAGCCGCACCGAGAAAAAATTGCCGTGACCTTGCATTGTTTGATCGCCGATGATGTCTAACTGACCGTCGCCATGGTTGCTGATATTCTTCATCCCAAACGCCACAGTAAAGTCGCTGGTTCCGAATTGACCAACCTCTTTACCCAAATTGATATGGGAGTCTTTCTTGAGTAAGTGAATGGCATTACCGATGCGACCGTGACCGTTTAATTCTGCTTTAGCAAGACTAGCTTTAACTCCGCCGATCGCATCGTGGGCGCCCCTGCCTTTCCGTTCGTTGAACTGCCAGTGATACTTGGGTTGAATAGTCATGTGGGTTCTCCTAGTGTGAGTGTTTTTTGCTTGAGTTGAGTTACGCCTGAATCGAGCTTTTAAAAGCCTTAAAACTAAAAATCAGATGCAACTTGAATTAACTAGCGTTCTCTTTAGTGGTTTCATTCCATTCAAGAGCCGCGTGTAGAATCACTTCCATTTTCAAATTGAGCATTCCAGAGAAAACAAATAATTTTCGAGGAATTTTTCGAGCTTTCAATAAATGGAAAAATCCCTAAAAAAAGACACGCAAAAAGGCCATCTTCGTCAAACAAAAAGATGTTTTATGAGCGTACTTTAGATGAGACCGATGACTTAAAAACGGGCAATCAATTGTTGTTCTATGACCAAGACATTAATCGGGCAAAATTGCCTTAGGTGAACTTGTCAAGAACCTGGTTGATTGCCAGCGATCGATATGAATGACGTTTGACTTTGGATGAGTTTGCTTGCAGTCGCCGGACAGCCTTGGCCTGTTGTGATTACTCGGCATGGCATCACTGTGTCCGCCTCTCTAACCACACCCTTGGCAACGCCTAACGTAAACCTCCTCGAAACAATCAGTATTGATCTGTCTGATATCAATACAAACGAGGAGCCGATTTGGATTTAAAGAACAGCAAATTTCCCTCAAAATCTTGGCCTGCAGAGATTGTGGCGATCGCAGGGGCGGTAGGCGATCGCCAGTCTAATACCGATTCTCTGGCACCAGGCTACACTTCCTGCCTCTCCCGCTCCCTGGCCCCCACAGCGCTTTGAGCCGATCTGTAGCGCGATTTTGGAGA
>CAZFWL010000104.1:0-7859 GCA_964522775.1 uncultured Halomicronema sp. | reverse complement strand
CATCTTTGAGCAAATATCTTGATTTGCAATTGAGTTGAGTCTAAAGGGGGCAAGAGCCCCCTTTTTTGTCGATTGGCAGGATGCTTGCCTCCCAGTGAAAAAACTTTGAGATTGTTTTACCCTGTCCGGCTTTCGGTCTTTGTCTGGGCGTACAGCCTTACGCCTGGACGTCAGCTTTTGACCTTACGCAGCACAAATAAGCTGCCCTGGTTGCCGCGGCCAATGCGCATGTCGTCGTCGAGATAGGTGACCTCTAGCCAACCTGATTGGCGATCGCTGTTAATGCGAAAATCAATGCCCTGCCAGAGCGGAAACTTGTTTTTGGTCTGCAATTTTTGAATGAACTGGAGCGGGTTTTCGTAGCCCAGCAGCGTTTGCAAACCAAAGACGCCCCGCTCAAACGCGACATTGACACGCTTTTGTGAGACGGCCTCAAATTTCGCCCCGACGGAGACTAAACCGCTGAGTTGGGGCAACCCTACGACCTCAGCAATGTTATAAATGCGCGCTTCATTGATATAGACGCATTGGTAAATTTGCCCCAGCTTGTACAAGGGAAAGCGGTCAATCCCCAAGAGCTCATCGCTGGTGGTGTAGAGCAAGCGCCAAATACCGTTGAGTTGCTCAGTTGCGGCTAGCGGCTCTGGTTGAGGGTTGCGGTCTTCCAGAGTCGCCGCCAGACTTTGGATAGCCTGCTGATCGTTGGGAGAAGCCAACAGCCCCCGGTTCGTCGAGGCGATCGCTTCCAGAAGTTCGGTTTTGCCAAGCATATGCAAAGAGTGTGAGGATTTGTTGCAGCGGCGATCGCCAAAGCGAAAGCGTGTAAGGTTACGTGAGATTTAATTGACAATCGCTCATTCGTCAGTTATCACTCCGATGTTAGACTCATAGCTGGGCTAAAAAGTCCCGCGATGGCAATACTCATTCAGGATATCAGTCGCGCATATTGCGCACTGCTGTTTCCTAATTGCCAGAACCGACCTTCGACTAAAGCATTGCTTTTTGGAACTGGATTTCCTATGACATACAACCCTTCTCTACGCGTCGTTCCCCGCAGTCAAACTGCTGATGTATTACCCACACAAAAAGAGCCCTCGATTTTAACCTGGCTTGAAGGTACGGGTCGTCTCAAGCCCCGTGAAGAGGTGGCCGTGGCTGATGACGAAGACGAGGAAGAAGAGAGCGAAGAGATTGACGATCTCATGGGCGACTCTGACAAAGGGCTCGATGATGACGATGATCTCGCACTTGGTGACGACTAAGTATCCCCGTCTACTTGAACGAAACGAGCGTAACGATTACAGTATCTCCAACCTCAAGGTTCCAAAGGCGCAGACTCTCAAGTAAAGGGGTATTTCTGAGCGGTTCTGTAAAAGCTAGGGATTAATCAGACTCGGATATTTCTGAAGTATGCACTAGCTAGTTGGATATTGAGGTGGAGTCCGAGAAACGAATTGGCTGATCGCTGATTGAGCGACTCGTCAAGTAGTTTCAGGCAGTGTGTGGTGAGTTTAGAGCCTTCAGAGCCTTGGCCGTTGCCAACTCTGCAGGCGTTGACTAGAGGCAGTGAGGAGCAGGACGCATTGTGGATGCAAAGTTTTTAACCAACAAACCGCTGGGGACGCCAGTCCTTTCCGGTAAGGGGTTGTTGGTTTTAGTGACATTAGGCGGGCTGCTAATCAGCCTAGTCTTAGATGCGGGGACAGGTCGGTTAGGCCAAGTGACTTCCTTGACGCTGCCGCTGGTGTTGGCTTGGGGAGCTAGTGCACTTGCTGGATTGATCACACTTCCTATTTTACGCGCTTGGAAGACGGGTCAGTTTATCCGTGAAGAGGGGCCACAAGCCCACTTCAAAAAGGCTGGCACGCCAACGATGGGCGGCATCTTCTTTGTCCCCGTTGGGGTATTCGTCGGCATCCTCTTAACAGGGTTTTCTGCCACTGGATTGGCGGTTGGGCTGCTCACCTTGGCCTACGGCTTTGTCGGTTGGTTAGACGATTGGCAAGTTTTGCGTCGGAAGTCCAATAAGGGCATTTCCCCCCGTATGAAGCTGGCGCTGCTGATTGGTTTTGCCACGGTTTTCTGTTTTTGGACCATGGTGACTCAACCCGCTGACATCACTCGAATTGTTTTGCCGCTAGGACTTAGCTTGCCGTTGGGCCTGTTGTTTTGGCCCTTGGCAGGGTTTGTGCTCGTCGCTGAGAGCAATGCGACAAATTTGACAGACGGTTTAGATGGCTTGCTGGGCGGCACCGCCGCGATCGCTTTCCTGGGCCTAGGTGCTTTAGTTGCGCCTGCGCATCCCGAGTTGATGGTGTTTTGTGGGGCGATGAGTGGGGCGTGCTTAGGTTTCTTAGTTCACAATCACAATCCCGCTAAAGTCTTTATGGGCGATACGGGGTCACTAGCCGTGGGCGGTGCCCTCGCTGCGGTTGGCATTTTGAGCGGCAACCTGTTTGGGTTGCTCTTGGTGACACTATTGTTCTTTGCCGAAACCCTGTCCGTCATTATTCAGGTGTCTTATTACAAGGCAACGAAAGGCCCTGACGGCAAAGGTAAGCGTTTCTTTCGGATGGCTCCTTTGCATCATCACTTCGAGTTGTCGGGCTGGTCTGAGCTTCAGGTGGTGGGCGTTTTCTATGCGGTTACAGCAGGTCTAGTCGCGATTGCCCTTTTCACTGCCTAAATTTCCCTAACACCATGGCATACTGCGAAGAGAGCAAGGAGTTGATTCTCCCTGCTCTTTTTAATTACTGAAAGGATTCTCGAACGTCCATGTCTGAGAGCTTGCTGTCGCTAAATCAGTTTCGTGTCTCCTATCCCGGACAGTTGGCTTGGGCTGTGGATGATGTCTCGTTGAGTCTGGCACCGGGAGATATTTTAGGGCTGGTTGGCGAGTCGGGCTGTGGCAAAAGCACGTTGGGAAGAGCGGCGCTACGGCTACTGCCGAAAGGTACGCGCATTGCGGGTGACGCCACGTTTGAAGGTCGTTCCATCCCGGCGATGTCGGCTCAGGAACTACGGCACTTTCGTGGGGAGGCCGTGTCTTTAGTTTTCCAAGATCCGATGACTCGCCTAGATCCGCTGATGACGATTGGCGATCATTGCCTGGAGACATTGCTGGCCCATGAGCCGAAGTTATCGAAACAGGAGGCAAAAACGCGATCGCTAGCCGCTTTAGAGGCTGTTCACATTCCCGCTGACCGCTGGGGGCAGTATCCGCATGAGTTCAGTGGCGGCATGCGGCAGCGCGTGGCGATCGCCCTTGCTTTGGTCCTGAATCCTAAGTTGATTGTGGCGGATGAGCCCACCACGAGTTTGGACGTAACCGTTTCGGCTCAAATTTTGGATGAACTTACGCGCCTATGCCGCGATCGCCACATGGGGCTAATTTTGATTTCCCATGATTTGGCACTGGTCGCGGAATATTGCGATCGCGTCGCCGTCATGTATCAAGGAGAACTGGTCGAACTCGGCTCCTCGCAGCAGGTGATGCAGCAACCTCAGCACGACTACACCAAGTCACTGTTGCAGTCGGCGTTGGACCTGCAGCAGGCGGCTATCCGTGATGAGGTGGAGCAGACTGCGGCCCCCTTGTTGTCCGTTCAAGCATTGCAAAAGCACTACACATTGGCCGCTAATCCGCTTGCCCGACTCTTCGGGGGGCAGGCGAACCAAGTGATTAAAGCGGTTGATGGGGTGTCCTTCGATCTTTTCCACGGCGAGGTGTTTGGCCTGGTGGGCGAGTCAGGCTGTGGCAAAAGCACGCTGTCCCGCACCATCTTGCAGATTGTGTCGCCCACGGCTGGCCAGGTCAGGCTCTTGGGCAAAGACATTACTCAACTATCGCGGTCCCAATTGCAAAAGCAGCGCCGGGAAATGCAAATGGTCTTTCAAGATCCCCACGCTTGCTTGAATCCGATGATGACTTTGGGGCAGGGGATTGGTGATCCCCTGCGCATTCACAAGCTAGGCACCGCTGCCGAAATTGATCAGCAAGTGCGGGCCATGATGGAACGCGTGGGCCTTACTCCGGTAGAAGAATACATTGATCGCTATCCAGGCGATCTGTCTGGAGGGCAGCAGCAGCGAGTCGCGATCGCGCGTGCCCTCATTACTCGCCCCAAATTGGTGATCTGTGACGAACCGGTGAGCATGCTGGACGCCAGCATCCAAGCTCAGGTGCTCACCCTCATGTTGGAACTCAAAGAGGAGTTCGACCTGACCTATCTCTTCATTACCCATGATCTGTGGGTGGCCCGGTATTTGTGCGATCGCATTGCGGTTATGCAGGCGGGTAAGATTGTCGAAATGGGCTCCACGGAAAAGATCTTCAACCAGCCCCAACACCCTTATACCCAAGAGTTGCTGGGCGCAGCACCATTTTTAGCGACCCAATCCGCCTAATCAAGCCACCACTCCTCGGCGGCACAGAAACTAGCACCGTAGGCAAGGCTAAACTGAGCAGCCGGGCTGCGTCTTTTAATCAACGCAGCCGTTAATTTCACTGGCACGAGAGTTCAAATAATCTTCGCGAGACATTTCGATCTGAGCTTGCAGATCAATCGTGTCTAAATCGGCAGCCGAACTACTGCTATTCGCCTCTGTTTCGCTGGCTTCAGCTGTCTCTGCGTAAGTCTCATTGGCAGCAGTGGGTTCACTCGCTTCCATGCCGTCCTCAGCAGTCACCGCATCAGCGTCCGTGCTTTCCTCAGCGATCACTTCCTCCTCTTCTGGCTCTGTTTCCAGAAAGTCGAGGCCATTATTGAGGTCGAGTTCTAGGGTGAAATTGGAGTCACTATTCGCAGGGCTCGATCTAACAAACGAAGTATCTTCTATTGCCGACCCGCGGTTGGTAGTCGAGTTGCTGCTGCGAATGCACTGAGCTTGGGTGATTTCTGCTGAACCCGCGATCGCTCCGACTAACATCAGTGCCGAAAAGAAACCTAACCGAGTCATCATTCACCTCCTGCTAGAGACTATTTATGATTTTTGAGCGACGATGCGATGCTGGTGCAATGCGATCGCCGAGGCGAGCCATTGCTGAAAGCTATCGGTAGCTTAGCCGTCCCCTGATGCTTTCATTGTGACGCTAAATACTGGCGAGAGCGCCTATTGCGACATTTAGTTTCATTGGCCTTTGGCAATGGTTTCCAAAGACCTAGACGCGACTTGGTTGCTAATGCTGGTCTGGAGTGTCGGTTGTTTGTGGCTGATGGGGATACCCGTGATGAAACTGAGGCTGGCAAAATGCTGCTTTTAGGGCGTCAGAAATCTCAGCCGTAGTCGTTAAGCGCTTGCCGGAGTGGCATCGGTGATGCTGACCCAGGCGATCGCATCTGCTTTTTCAGCGGGATTAAAGTGCTTAACCTCAATGCTGGGAAAGAGCTTGTCACCCACGGCGGCCAACTTATCCATCCACTGATGTTCAGAAACGACGGCTTTTTTCGCAAAGTGGCTAAATTTTGACAAGCCAAATCTGAAATCTTCCATCAAGGCATCTAGCGTAATGCCACCCAAGTGAGCCACTTCGACGTAGATGCCGACTCTATCGAACTGTTCAAACTTATCCGCAAAAGCCGCCTCAATCGCTTGAATGTCAGCTTTTTGGATTTTGCCGTCAATTTTGACACCAACGACGCGATCGCTTTGCATTTCTAGCAGCTCAATCATGGCTAGCCTCCGGGCTATTTATGGGGCAATACTGTTCTATCGATTCAGGTTCTCAATGCCCAGGGGGGATTAGCGAACTCAGCTGCCTAGGGTGTTGGCATCAACTACTTACGGACAAGTCGAGACTGGATTGCTGCATTGCTCGCCGATGGCCAGCCAACCCATCGCATCCGGCGCTTGCACTTGTAGCCAGTTGTCCGAACAGCCTAGCAACGTTACCTCTGAGTATTTGGGAATCTCAGCCGCAACAGCTGCACTGCCATCCGGCTCGGCATACAACGTAGTCGGCGCTTCCGGATCATTGATGTTCAAACTGGTGGTGCTCACTCCGAGCAGCGGCGCATAAACCCAGCCTGGCTGCGGGAGCTCATTTTGTGCTTCGCCCCAGGCTTCGTTGATCAAAAACCATTCATTCGTGGCGCCCACAATTGAGACTTCAACCGGCACATTTGTGGGCAGGGTGTCTTGGATGGCATAGTCACTGCCGGGCCCACTGCGCACATTTAGGCCCGCTGGGTCAGTGTCCACAATGAACGCGGATGCCGAGCAGGATTGTGCTGGCGTCGTGCTGGTAGGCGCCGTGGCATCTGGAGTAGAGCTCGGAGTTTCTGCGGCAGGCGTCTCGGTTGTGGGTTCAGCGGGTGCGACTGCTGTTTCAACCGGATCTTCGGCCGCCTCGTTCGAGGGGGCGGCTGTGTCGGGGGACGATTGGCAAGCTACTGCGAACAGCAAGCAACTGGTCGCGATCACGCCATAACCTGACACCGTTTTCCACCGCATCCAAACCATACTTGAAGGCTCTCCGAGAGGGGACGGTTTATCAGTGAAGCAGATTTCACCAATTACTGGGCAAAAAGATGACACTTTCTTAAGGCCAGCAAGGGCGAATCCTAATTGCTCAATCCAGGGACTCGATTGACGGAAACCAGTGCTGTAAAGTGTTGATATGTATGAAGACGACGAGCTCAAAATCATAGACCCGGACGCTGAGTTTGACGATCCGCTCGACCAAATTGCTCCGGCAGGCGAGGCCAGCGAAGAGCCCCAGGTAGATCCTGAGGCAATGCTGCAGCTGCTCGATTCGCCGCAGGCCCAGCAACGGATGCTAGCGGCACGGGCGTTTTGTGAGCTGGAAGAGCCGCGCGCGATTCCTCGATTGATTGAATTGTTGCAAGATAGTTGCCCTCTGGTACGAGTGAGTGCGGCTTATGCGCTGGGGCGAAATTCTGATGCAACTGCGATCGCTCCTCTCATCGAACAGCTTTATGACTGGAACGGCTATGTGCGCAAAGGGGTGGTGTGGGCGTTGGGCAATAGCCATACCCCTGAGGCGCTGAATCCCTTAATCGAGGCGTTGAAAACTGACATCCCGGCCGTGCGGCTCTGGGCGGCCAGCGCTTTGGCCCAGATGATCAACGTTAATTATGAAACTGTGGTCGCGGCTTTGCCGCCGATTATTGAGATCATGCGCCGCGACCCGATTGCCGCTGTGCGCAGTAACTGTGCCTGGGCGATCGGTCAACTGTGTCGTGAACTCCCCTCAAATGTGGTTTACGCCACCGCGATCGACGCACTCATTGAGACTTTTGCCGAAGAAGAAGACCTAGGGGTGCGGGAAGACGCCCGCACCGCGATTCTGACCGTCGGCGATCCTCGTGGTCTGCAAATCATTGAAGAACTCGAGCAAGACGGTTGGTTTTAGGTCAGCCTACGGTGCTTGGGAAAGACTAGCCGCGAAGTATGAACCCAGCTTGGTTTACTAGACTTGCGCTTCTAAAGCGGCAATGTAATTGTCGATCTTGTGGTCGGAGACGCGACGGCTAACGACTTTCCAGGTCCACCGAGAACCCAGCTGCTCGAGTGCAGAAACATGTTCATATCCTTGCCAAGCTCGGGGAACCCGGGTCACTACATCCCAACCATTGACGAAGCGATAACTGTTAGGCACCCGGCGATCAAAGGATTCCACCATCGCATCGTTGCCAACTCGGGGACAGCCGTAGGTGAATAACTCAATGGGTTGCTTGGTCTTGCTGGTGATGTTGTACTGCACGTCTAGTGCCGCAATGGTGGCGATCGCTCCCCCCAAGCTGTGTCCGGTAAAGATCAAGGGCGCTTGCGGAAAGGCCTGCACGACTTCTAGCAGGCGATCGCGCACGGCAAAGTACGCCCTCATGAAGCCTCGA
>CAZFWL010000103.1:4120-7860 GCA_964522775.1 uncultured Halomicronema sp. | reverse complement strand
AATGCCCAACCTAATCCCTCTGTCAGGTTCGCCAAATCTTGATCCATCAACAGTGTTGATAAGTCGATCAGCTTTGCCTGCGAGTCAGGGTCGATACTGACCACATCCACGACAAAGATGATGGAATCGCTGAACGAAGTCTCTTGGAGGCGCTGTTGCCAACTTTCACCACCTGAGTTGCGCAGGTACGTGTTGGGCACAGCCACTTGCACGCGATCGCCTGGCATTTCGCGAAACTGGAGGACAAAATCATTAATCGGCCAACCGCGAAACAGACCGGCTTCTCCTAAGCCCGATTCCAAAGTCGCGGAGAGCAAAAAGTTGCGATTAAACTGTCGCGGCGAGAGGGCCAAATACGCTTCACCGCGATCGACATTGCTGTAGATGGTCAGCAAGCCATCTTGCTTATCCAGATTCTGAGTCAGTTCTGCAAAATCTAGTAGCAAGCTCGCATCATCTGTCTCCGCCGCCACGTCATCCGCTTGGGCGAAAGCAATCTGAGCGGCCCAAGTTCCACCTAGAGCCAGCACTATGGCCAGACACACACCAGCAATACCAAGGAGTAAGAACTTAATGGGGCGAGGCTGACGATTCATGGAATTTCTACCGCACAGAATGGCTCTTATACAGTTTGGACGGCTCAGCGCTATTTTGGAACAACCTTAAGAAGAAGTTTCGGAACCGCTGATGGACATTGATTTGACCAGCTCAGAACTGGGATCGAAAAAATTGTCATGGCGATCGCGGCCATGACTGATTGAGTCAGCAACACACCAACTCTCACTGATTAATCCTCAGGCTAAGGACAAGTCAGGAAGCAGCATTTGGTATTGATGATTTTTGAGATAAATTGGATGATCACCAAAGCCGCATACGGTCTCTGTAAACCATTCATTTTTTCATTCAAGAACGCCTAGCATTTTAGTCGCCCTCTTCTTCATCCAGCTCATCAACCATGTTGGGGCTGATGAGGGTGATATCAAATTCATCTGGCGGCAAGGGGTTCGTAGAGTCGCGGCGCAGCTGGTAGAAAATTGCTCTGGCTTGTGGTCCAAAAACAATTTCATCTTCATTTTTCAAGTCGTGGGCAGGAACTTTGCGCCCGTTGATCAACATGCCATTGGCGCTCGGCTTACCCTTAAGGTTGCCATCCACAATCCGGTAATAAAAGGTGTTGTCGTCTTTGGGCAGCTGCACCAGCGTGGCGTGATGCCGCGATACAAATTGCGATGAGAGGCGAATATCGCATTTCGGATCGCGGCCAATGGAGTACACCGAACCGTCTAGGATAATCTCACGACGGCCTTTGCTGTCTTCAACGATAAAGATGTTGCTGAGTTGAGATTCTGAAGCCATCTCGACGATTATTCCTTACCGCGCTGGATTAACAGTAGTACCACAGTCCTGCATGGTTTTTCCACTTAGATTCTGTAACAGTAGCATCACATTTGGTCATCAGCTTACCTGCTGAACACAAAGTTGTCTTCCCAAAAATGTAAGAGCGACTGCCTCTGTTAAGAATGCCCGCAAAAGTTGGAATAGGTTACGCAGATTGCAGAACTCATTCAGGCAAAGTCGGCCAATTGGAAGGTCAATCTATGCGCTGGGTATCCACAAGATGAGTCGGTCAGTTGGTGTGGATAATAACCGCAATCAAAGTATCGACTCAGCAGCGTTGGCAAGAACTGGTTAACTTTGGAGAGCAAGTTCTGCCTGCAAAAAATCGATGAATTGACGGGCCGTGCGACCAGAGCGGCCATTGTGCCGAGTCGCCCACTGAAGAGCCCGCTGGTATAAGGCATCTTCGGAGATCGCTAACTGAGCCTGAGCTGCCAAGTGTCGCACGATTGCTAAATAGGTCTTTTGATCCGGAGCTTCAAAGGTTAGCGTCAGACCAAAGCGATCGCTAAATGAGAGCTTTTCTTGCAGCGTATCCCAAGATTGAATTTCGTCTTGATCGCTGGGGCGAGGGCGATCGCTGAAATATTCCCGCACTAAGTGACGGCGGTTGGATGTGGCATACACCACCACATTTTTAGCGCGGGCGGTGACGTTGCCTTCCAGCACAACTTTAAGCGCTTTAAAGGCGTCGTCATCTTCCTCAAAAGACAAATCATCCACAAAGATAATGAACTTTTGCGGGAAGTCTCGCACCGCCTCCACAATCGCCGGAAGTTGAGTCATCCCCGCTTTGTCGACTTGAATCAGCCGGAGACCGCGATCGCCATATTGGTTTACCAGCGCTTTCACCAGCGACGACTTGCCCGACCCCCGACTGCCGTACAGCAACACATGCAGTGCGGTATATCCCGCCAGCAAAAACTCCGTATTTTGAATCAGCCGCTGGCGAGGGTCATCATATGCGGCCAGGTTATCGAGCTGAACCGGATCAGGATGAGGCACACCGACCAGTACACCCTCTTGCCAGCGAAATACCCGATATTGACCAAACGAACCAATTCCCTGCTGGCGATAGTAAGTAGCTAACTCGACGAGTCCTGCTTGCCAGTCTGGCAAAGCGGGAAACGAGACCTCGGGCCACGCCTCAGTTTCTAAATGCCAAACAATGGGCGTGTCGGGCACTTGGCAGACCGTTTGCACCCACTGACTGAGTTGTTTGCTCTGGCACGCATATAACCCCTGCAAACGGCGCAAGTCACTCTGAGTAGCCTGTACCAGCGCCGGGGGCAACTCCTGTACGGGCAAGCGCTGAGCCAGTTGGGAAAAGGGATTATCCGAGCGCAAGATTTGCTGAATCAAGTGCCCTTGCCAGCTTTGCTGGGCAGCAGCGAGCTCTCGGAACCATCGTCCGTAGGCGATCAAGCACTCAGCCGAATCTTCCCGACAGAGAGCATCGAGCAAATTGAGCCAGGCTTGGCTAATGGGCGTCTCTAGCACCGACTGGTAGAGTAACAGTCCTGCCGCTTGCTGCTGAAATCGCTGTACTGACGCGATCGCCTTTGCTGCTAATCCGCCCATCACTTACTCCCCCAGGCCTGCTCCACTAGCAAGATACCGCTCAGATGACCGCCACTATTAATTCTGCGACAAAATCCCACCCGTATAGCGTTTATCCTCTCGCTTAAGACCAGTCCTTGACGGGACATCACATTCTTGTCCACCCACCTCGCCCACTCCACCCTTTCACCCTCCTCAAGCGGTTCCAAAAGTCCTTACAATGGCACTAGCGAAAAGATGACGTGAATTCAGTTCAGGACGTTTGCATGGCAGACCAACTCCTTCGGGCCACCGCCGCCGATGGTGGCATTCGGATTGTCGGTACCATCACCACCGATGTAGTAGAAGACACTCGAAAGCGTCACCAACTAACCTACGTGGGCACAGCTGCTTTAGGCCGCGCCATCTCAGCGGGACTGCTACTGGTTTCCAGCATGAAGCGGGCAGAGTCGCGGATTAATTTACGGGTCAAGGGCGACGGCCCCATGGGAGGGGTCATGGTCGATGCCGGACTCGACGGTCGGGTTCGGGGCTATGTCGATCATCCTGAAATTGAGCTACCGCCCACGGAAACCGGCAAGCTCAATGTAGGTGGGGCGATCGGGCGCAAGGGTTATCTCTACGTGGTGCGGGATGTGGGCTACGGACAGCCTTATTCCAGCACAGTAGAACTCATTTCAGGCGAAATTGGCGAGGACCTCACCTACTATCTCGCGACTTCAGAGCAAACCCCTTCAGCGCTTGCACTTGGCGTGCATGTGGATGAGCAGGGCGTTGAGGCT
>CAZFWL010000103.1:0-4102 GCA_964522775.1 uncultured Halomicronema sp. | reverse complement strand
CCCGCGATGAGTCGTTGATTTCGCTGTTGGAATCGCGCATGGGGACGCTGGCCGATTTCACCCCCAAACTGCTGGACAATAAGACTTTGCCCGAGATTTTTGAAGCTTTGGTAGGCGATCTGAACCTGACCATATTGGAAGATGCCGAGCCGATGGATATACGCTTTCATTGTCCTTGCACTTACGATCGCATGTTGGGAGCGCTCAAAATGCTCGGCGTCGAGGAGCTGCAAGACATGATCGAAAAAGATGATGGAGCCGAGGCCACTTGCCACTTCTGCGGTCAAGTCTATACCGCCGACAGCAACAAACTCGCCGGACTGATTGACGACCTGAACAAGCAGAGATCGGAAGCCTTTAACTAGATTTTCCGCGCTTGATCAGCCAATACAAGGTGGTTCTGCTGGGAAGCGTTGGGACAAAGGAGCAGAACTCAAAACGGCATTAGGAGTGTTCATGACTCCACTCGTTTCACCTACCTAACTACGCTCAGACACTCCTACCCTCACACTCTGATACTCGCCCATCCTCAAACCCCCATTCAACCTGATCAACGATCCCCGCCATATGGCACTCTGGACAGTAGATAGACCACACCGTCGGAGGAGCTATGGGCGCAACGCCAAAAATTATTGTGCTGGATGATGATCCGACGGGATCACAGACAGTCCATAGCTGTTTGCTGTTGCTGCAGTGGGATGTTGACACCCTCGTACAGGGACTGCAAGACGACTCCCCTATCATGTTTGTGCTGACCAATACGCGAGCGCTATCGCCTAAGCAGGCGGAAGCCGTAACCCGCGAGGTTTGCCAGAATCTCAAAATCGCCATCCCTCAAGCCGGGATTGAAGAGTTTTTAGTGGTTAGTCGGTCGGACTCGACCCTACGAGGACATTACCCCATTGAAACGGATGCGATCGCGGCTGAACTTGGCCCCTTTGATGCCCACTTCATGGTGCCCGCCTTTTTTGAGGGGGGACGCATCACCCGCGACAGTACTCACTATGTGGTGCAAAACGGCACTCCCGTTCCCGCCCACGAAACGGAATTTGCTAAGGATTCCGTATTTGGCTATAGCACCGCCTACTTGCCTGATTATGTGGCCGAAAAGACCAGTGGCGAGATCGCTCCGGAGCAGGTCGAGCGCTTCACGCTGGATCGATTGCGAGCAGGAGTCTCAGACGCACTGATGGGACTCGAAGGGAATGTCTGTGTGGCTGTGGATGGCGAAACCCAAACAGATTTGGACACCTTTGCTCAGGACGTTTTAGCTGCCGCTGCTCAAGGCAAACGCTTTTTATTTCGCAGTGCCGCCAGCTTATTGACCGCATTAGCAGCCCTTCCCCCGCAGCCGATCGCAGCCGAAGACATGGCGCAGTACGTCAAAGATCATCATCCCGGCGCGATTCTCATTGGCTCCCATGTGAAAAAGACCACTCAGCAACTAACTGAACTCCTCAAGGCACCGGGGATTGTTGGGGTAGAAGTTGATGTCACCCAAATGTTGGATGACTGGACGGTAGGGCGATCGCGCCTGCTGGAATCCACCTTGGCGCAGGTCAGCCAAATCCACGCAGCCGGTAACACCCCCGCCATCTACACCAGTCGCGAGGAACTCACCTTCCCCGATGTGCAAACTCGCCTCGCCTTTGGCGAAGAAGTTTCGGGACTCTTGATGGATATCGTGCGAGGCTTACCCAGCGATTTGGGTTTTTTGATCAGCAAAGGGGGCATCACCTCTAACGACACTTTGAGCAAAGGACTGGCCCTACAAACCACCCGTCTGTTAGGGCAGATCTTGCCCGGGGTGTCAGCCGTGCGCACCGAAGCTGACCATCCTCAATTTGCTGCCATGCCAGTGGTGCTGTTTCCAGGCAATGTCGGTGATGAAAATGCCCTTGCTCTGGCCTATCAGAGGCTAAGCTAGGGAAGCCGTTGAAAGCACCCCCAGGCGATGATCCCCGTTTTCCCGCTTGGGGGTGCCCGCCACGGCATCATCAACATTGCAATTTTGGAAAGTGTCATGTCTGAGGCAGATAGATTCCGGGTCGTCATTTTTGGCTCTGCACGGTTGAAGCCGGAGGATACGGTGTATGGGCAGGTGCGGCGGTTGGCTCGGTTGCTGGGGCGCGAGGGTATGGACGTCGTTACCGGCGGCGGTCCCGGTTTAATGGAAGCGGCTAATTGGGGGCATCGCGAAGGTCGCGAAGATCCCAACAGTATCGACGGTTCTAGCAAGTCTTACGGTCTGAATATCAAGCTGCCCTTTGAAGAAGCGGCTAATCCTCATGTAGATATCAAGCATGACTTCGATCGCTTCTCCGAACGGCTCGATCATTTCATGCACCTAGCAAATGCGGTGGTCGTCGCGCCCGGCGGCGTTGGCACCCTGTTAGAGCTGGCTTACACCTGGCAACTCATGCAAGTCGAGCACATTTGCAACATTCCCATCGTGTTACTCGGCGATATGTGGGAAGACTTTCTCCGCTGGGTGAAAGCGTGGCCCTTGGAAAAGCAGCTGATTAACCCCGAAGACTACGAGATGCTATACCTCGTCCGCACCTGTGACGAAGCGTTTGAAATTGTACGGGCCGCCCAACGCAAATTTGTAGAAAGCAACGGCGACTTTTGCCTCAACTATAAGCAGTACAAACTGTGAGGGTACGGTTTCTTCAGGGGCGATCGCCCCTGTTTCCTGGTCCCAAAGTCAGTAATTACGAGTCTACTGCCAGCAAGAGATTAGGAGCGGGATGTCCGGCCTAAACCTCCAGTGCCGATAAATCAAGCCCCGTTTGGGTGTCAAAGAACGTCCGCAACTGCGCCGCAATTTGAGCAACGCCGCCCTCCACATTGGCTTCGATATTGAGGGGCAAAACGGGGTCGTGCAGCGATAGTCGTAGCAAAAACCAGCCATCTTCGTTCGCGTTGGTGCAGGCGACACGCAAGCCTTCATAGTTATTAGGCACGATCGCCCAGCCCGGCTGCTCCGCGACAAATGCTTGCAACTGCTCAATCACCTGGTTGCCGCAGGTTTTGAAATCTGGCTCTAAAATCTTGAGGCGAAACTCCTGACTTTCGGCAGGTTCTTGCAGATTCTCGATGAGATCGGTCAAGCGTTTGCCACTGAGTCGTGCCTTAGCGAGTTCGCCCAGCAGCTTGCTCACGAGATAGGCGCCATCGTCTAGAAAATAGTTTTCGCGCATGGCCCCGTGACCCGAGGTTTCAATCGCTAGCCAAGATTCTTGCTCCGCCTCATTGAGTCGCATGGCCTCATTGATCACATTTTTATAGCCGCGCTTAAAGCGATGGTGGACGCCACCCAAGTCAGCTTCGATAAAGCGGGTGAGGCCATCGGAGGTGATGGAATCGGTCACGATGGTTGAACCGGGATGCTCTTGCAGCACGATCGCTGCGATAAGGGCAATCAGCCGATTGCGGTTAAGTTCCCGTCCTTCATGATCGACCGCTGCCCCGCGATCGACATCCGTATCAAAGATGATGCCAAAGTCGGCTTGATGGTTGGTAACAGCCTCGCAAATGGCCGCCATCGCCGCTTCATTTTCCGGATTGGGGACATGGTTAGGGAAATTGCCATCTGGGTCAAGAA
The DNA here is from genome assembly GCA_964522775.1 of uncultured Halomicronema sp. Lineage (GTDB taxonomy): Bacteria > Cyanobacteriota > Cyanobacteriia > Phormidesmidales > Phormidesmidaceae > Halomicronema. The sequence continues at coordinate 495 of CAZFWL010000103.1, read as the reverse complement.
ACTGACTGCCCGTGGTGTCGGCTCCTAAAGGCTGCAACACTTTGTCCGCGTAGAAGCCCCCCGCCCCATTGCCCGCATCCACCACAATCTTGAGGCCCTGTAGCGGTTCATCAAAATGGTCGGGATGATTCACTGCGACGCGAATCTGGCGCACTAGCTCAGCGGCATAAGCAGAAATAAGATCGCGCTGGGCGATCGCTCCCGGTGCCGTCGCGACAGCAAAGTCATCCTGAGCCGCTAACTCTAGAATCTTTTTGATATCAGGTTTGCCCAGCCCTCCCTGACGCGTGAAAAACTTTAGCCCGTTGCGGTTAAACGGCAAGTGGCTGGCGGTGAGCATAATCGCGCCGTCACACTGGAACTCGGGCAGTACCGTGCTCATAAACATGGCTGGGGTCGACGCCATGCCCACGTCATACACTTGGCTGCCCATGGCGGACATGCCTTCCATCACCGCTGCCATCAGTGTTGGGCCAGATAAGCGACTGTCGCGGC